>DATENK010000216.1:0-4092 GCA_035275085.1 Verrucomicrobiia bacterium
AAGCTGCGCGTTGTCGATCACAGTCTTTTCGTTGAGCACAACCGTCAGCCGATCACCTTTCATGGTGATGCGGAAGCGATTCCATTCGCCGAGCGGTTTGTCGGCCTTGAGCTTTGGAGTGACGCCCTTGCGAATTTCGGCCGGAAGTTTCAGATCGTCGCGATAACCCCATACTTCGCCAGAACCGATCGGCCACGACCAGATGTTAATTTCGGCTTTGCGGGTGCCGCGCAAATGAATGCCGCTGTCGCCCGCGTCAGGCACTTCGATGGTCTTGCGCGTATTATCCTCGTTCATAGCGTAAGAGCCGTCGGGGAGAATGACCGAAACCTTTTTGGGCTGCGGTTTGCGAGTGAAGCGCCAATCGAGGATCAAGATGAAGTCGCCGTATTCCTTTTCGGTCCATAAATGCGGGTCGGCCGCCTTGCTTTGACCATCGTAATCGAGGATCCAATCCTTCGGCGACCAATGGCCGACGTGGCCTGGGTCTTGCCTCCACCCGCTGAGATCCACACCGGTGTAGAGCGAATGAAACCCTTCTTCGATCTGCTCGGGCGCGTCGGACCCAGCAAGTTCCTGGATCCGAAGATTACGGAAGTGGCATTCGGAACCTTCGGACTCCAGGCAGATAAAACCTTTGCGAGGCACGCAATTCGAACCGCCGGAAACCACTTTGCCGTTGACCGCCAGCGTGACGCGGCCATCTCTGCACTCGACGCGATAATGGTTCCATTCGCCCGCTGGGTGTGCGCGTTTCTCGCTCGGGAGGCAACGCGACCAGCCTTTCGGGTGCGGACGGTCGGGGACCATCGACGCGCCCTGGATGGAGAATACGTCGCCATGGCTGGTGGCGACTTCCGATTCATGCCCATCGAGAATTTGGATTTCAATCGCCTTGGTGAACGGTTGTCCGCAAACGGGCAAGGCCCCGCTCCACACAAAAAATCCGGCATTGCCGCCGGGCTTGATGTGTTTCCATTCCAGTTCCGCGATAAAATTTTCGTACTGGCGCAAAGTTCGCAAAACCCCCGTGGGCACCCCTGTGGAAATGATTACGCCGTCGCGCATGGTCCAGGTGCTGGGGGCGCAATTGACATTGGTCCAACCGGTGAAATCACGCCCATTGAAGAGTGGCTTCCAATCTTCCGCCGCGAGGGCGCCGAAGGCCGCGAGCAGGAAACTGCACAGCATCAAGTACATACAACGGTTCTACTGCGAAAGAAGCGCGCCGAATAGGTAAAAAACAGGTAGTCTGTCAGGCGCATTCCCGTCGCGGTTTAGGCTCATTCCCATCCTGCGCGACCTGGCCGTGCGCCCTTACGTTTATGCAACTCGATTGTGGGTGATGAGCTATGATCAGGGTGCTTCGAGTAATAGGTAAAGGCATTTATTTGAAACGGGACGGATCGGAAACGCCGGACCTTCGGCAAGCTGTCAACTTTCCCGACATTGCGGCGGCGATTGATTTTTGCCGGCACCACGGTTGCAAAGGCTTGGAATTGCTGCTGTTGGTGCAAGGGGCGCAAGCACTCACAATCCCGATGGGAGAGGGTTGACCACCCATGACACCGGTACGCACCCCTCCGGGAGTGGACGTATACTCCATGGAGCGCCGGGAACCCAAAGCGATATTGCCACATGGAGACACAAGCAACAGTTCAAACCGAGCAGGAACCGCGCAGGCTCGAAAAAGACTGGACTGACGCGGAATGGTTCCAGGAGTGGCTGCGGCTGGCGAGACGCGAATATCAGGGTACACCGCCTGGTGCGCGTCCGGACTTGCGGCAGGTGGCGTAACGCGGCATCGTTCGAGCATCGACTTTCATTAAATTCTTCGTTTAATTCGGCGCATGGATTCGTTGCGCAGGTTTGTTACGGCCCGTGAAGCAGTGCGTTTCCAATCACCCTGGACACTTGAAGAATGGATGTGTCGTCCCGACGTGGTGGCAAGTCAGCAACTCTTGCTGGTGCGGGCGAATATGGACCCGCGACGGTCGCATCCGTTCCACAAGCATCCCACCCGGGAAGAACTAATTTACATTATTTCCGGACGCGCGGAGCAATGGGTGGGGCATGAACATCGCATTTTAAAGGCCGGGGAAATGGCGTTCATTCCGCAAGGCGAGGTACACGGCACTTATAATCCCTTCGACGAGAAGCTCGTGTTTCTCGCCATCCTCGCGCCTTCGAATGCCCCCGAACCGGGGATTGTGGATGTCTCAACCGAGGAACCCTGGGCATCAATCCGCAAAGGGTTTCCGACCGTCACGTAATGAAGTAGCGAACCTTCCAGCGCATTTCGCGAAACCCGCACGTGCGCCACAGTGTTAGTGATTGCGTGACGTGGCGCTTATGTGCGATGGTCGGCTGTTGCAGTGGATGGGCATGGTGCCCCACCACGGCGCCTTCTGAAGGGTGCTTATGAAAGCAAGTCGGCCATCTGGAAACCTGCCTGAGGGATTATCCAAAAAACTGCGCGCGATTCGGCGGCGAGCGCTCAGCCTGGCCTTGGCGCGCGCCGGCATTCTAGCTTTGGCGGTTCTGCTCGGGTTCATGGCGCTGGCCATGGCCCTGGACTGGATCTTTGCGTGGTTGCATCCAGTTCCTCGATACGCCGCGATGTTTGCATGTATCGTCCTTACTCTTGTAGTGCTCTTCCGGCTGCGTCCGCAGCGCCAGAGCATCGTCGGCACAGCCCGCGAAGTGGACAACGCCGTACCACGCTTGGAAGAGCGCTGGTCGACCGTGACCGAGCTATCTGAGAGCAAAGATGCGCCGGAGGTGCGTGGCTCAGAAGCCATGATGGGCCAGGTTGCGTCGGAAGCTGAAGCAGTCGCAAAAACACTTACGCCAGAAGCTTTGGTTTCGGCTCGGCCAGTCCTGATGGCGGCACGCTGGTTGTCCGGGGCATTGGCCGCAATGGCGGTCTTGTTCGCCGTGAATTTTACAGCAGCAGGATTGTTGCTCCAACGCTTTTGGATGCCCGGAAAAAACATTTCTTTGACACAGATCACGGCTGCACCTGCGAATACGTGGGTACCGAAAGGCGAGCCGCTCACATTGACAGCGACGATCAAAGGTCGCATTCCGAAGAGCGCCCCCGTTTTGGAGCGCGGACAGCTTGTCCGTGCGATGAATCCCAAGGTTGCAACGGCCGGGATATTCACGCATGCGATTGAGGACGTCGGCGAGTCCTTCCAGTACCGCGTTCGCGCGGGCGACGGGCAAACGCCATGGCTCCCCATTACAGCTGTTGACCGGCCGCGGATCTCGGAAGTGAAAGCAAAGATAAGCCCGCCGCTGTACAGCAAGCTGCCAGTCGACGAACGGACTGCCCTGCCTCAAGCCTTGCGCGTATTGGAGGGCAGCGAACTGGAATTGAGCTTTCGATCCGATCAGGAACTGGATCGGATGTTTCTGGATTTCGGAAATGGGCAATCGGCCCAACTTACACCCGTCGGCGATAACTGGTACCGGTTCACGACGCGTCCCACGAACAGCTTCGCTTTCGCGGCAGCGGCGCTCAACAAGTTCAAGCTCGAAAACAAAACAAAACCGTCCTGCCGCATAACCGTGTACGAAGACCTCGCGCCGACCGTAAAAATTTTGGAGCCGAGCGACGACATTGCGGTGTTGCCGGGCGAGAAAGTGGACGTGGCATTCGAGGCGAGGGACGATCTGGGAATTGCAAAAGCTGAGCTGCAGGTGGAGACGACCAAAGCCGATGGCGAGACGAATTCGGTCACCATCCCGATTGATCTGCAAACCGAAGCTGGGAAGAAGCAGGTGCGCCAAAGCGTTCAGATAGACACGAAGGAGCTTGGGTTAAAACATGGCGACCACCTGTCTTATAAGGTGCAGGTCACGGACACCAAGGAGAGTTTGGGTTCTGCCACCGCTGAATCGAAAATGGAATCGTCACAAGCCGAATCGCGTGAGGGCGAGCGTCCTCGCGAACTAGCTAAGGGCGAGCAAGCAAAGGCTGGTGAGCCTCGCGAATCCAAAAACGTAAGCGCCGCCAAAAAAGCCGGAGAACAAGCCGAAAGCGGCGCGCAATCAAAGCCAAGCGAAATGGCCAAACGTATGTTGGAT
>DATENK010000217.1:0-2254 GCA_035275085.1 Verrucomicrobiia bacterium
GTGGCGCTGCCCGAGGAGGGATTGGAGCTGCGCAATGCAGATATTTCAAAGCCGATCCTGTGCATGGGTGGCATTTGGGCGGGGCAGGAAAACGCGTGCATTCAAAAGGACCTCACGCCGGTTGTGTATCGGCGCGACGTGGTCGAAGCGTTGAATCGTGCCGCGAAGGATGCGGGCACGACTTTCGATGTTCACCTGAAAATCGACACCGGAATGGGCCGCCTCGGCGTGCGCGCCGACGATCTTCCGGATTTCTGCGCGGCGTTGAAGCGATTCACAAACATCCGCGTTGACGGTCTCATGACGCATCTGGCTTCGGCTGATGACGAAGCGCAGACGGAGTTCACCGTCTCGCAGCTACAACGATTCGAGCGAGCCGTTGCGGCCTTTCGCAGTCACGGCTTTGAACCGACTTACATTCATGCAGCCAATTCAGCGGGCTTGTTCACATTCGCCGAATCGCGAGCGAACATGGTTCGTCCCGGCGGCACGCTCTACGGATTTACGCGCGACGTGCTTCCGGCTAGTGTCCAGGAGCCGAAGCTGCGACCGGTGATGTCGCTCTATTCCCGCATCATGCTGTTGAAGCCCGTGCCGAAAGGCGAAAAGCTCGGCTACGGCGGCGCCTTTGAAACAACGCGAGATTCCGTGATCGCGACAATTCCGATTGGCTACGACGACGGATACCGGCGCGCGTTTAGCAACCGCTCGCGGGTGATTGTGCGCGGACAGTTTGTGCCCGTCGTCGGTCGCGTCTCAATGGACTTGACGATTATCGACGTGACGGATGTGGCGGATGTCGCGCTAGACGATCGAGTGACCTTGCTGGGCAACGACGGTGATTGCCTAATCAAGGCCGAAGACCTGGGTGAGCTGGCCGAAACGATCTCGTACGAAATCACGTGTGGCATCAGCAACCGTGTGCCGAGGGTTTACCGGGGATAACCATCAACGAAAATGCAAAGCACTGAATTCAAGATCAAAGTTAACAATGCCGACAGCGTGAGTGCCGTGCTTTATCCCGCGGCGAAGCAGAAGCGTGCCGGCGCAACCGTCATCCTCGGGCACGGCGCGGGCGCGAATCAGTTGAGCGGTTTCATGCGTCTGTTCGCAGCGGGATTAGCTGAACGCGGCGTGGACGTTGTGACTTTTAACTTCCTCTACACGGAACAGGGCCGCAAGATTCCTGATCCTGCGCCGCGCCTCGAAGGCTGTTATCGCGCCGTGATCGATGCCGCGGTCAAGCACAAGAAGTTGAAGGGCAATCGTCTGGTGATTGGCGGTAAGTCGATGGGCGGACGGATCGCGTCTCAAGTCGCCGCTCAAAATGGCGAAAACATCGCCGGCCTCGTCTTCCTCGGCTATCCATTGCATCCCCCCGGACGGCCGGACAAAATGCGTTCGGAACATCTCCCGAAGATAAAAGCGTCAATGCTCTTCGTGCAGGGCTCTCGCGACGCGTTCGGAACAAAAGAAGAGATTGCGGACATCATAAAGAAACTCGAACTGCCGGCCCGTCTCTTTGCGGTCGAAGGCGGCGACCACTCTCTCAAAGTGTCCAAGACGGCGGGCACGCCTCAGCAAGACGTCTATCACAATGCCATGGATGGGATCGTGGCATGGTTGAGCACTCTGTGACGCAATTGACTCATCGCTTCGTTCCCGCAAAGCGATATCACTGTTGACATTTCAAGTCTTCGCTAATATCTTGCCCGCGCTCTTCGCGTAAAGTGCGGACGCAGGCCGCAAGCTCCCTTAACGACAGGCTTTCGGCCCGGCTTTCCAGCCAGGCTTACTGTCTGGCTGTCGCGATCTATTCTCACGGAGGTTCCCATGGCCGATCTGCCGGCGCCCAACGTCGACTACAAGAAAGAAATTCGCTTTGCCGTGGTCATGTACGGCGGGGTGTCGCTCGCGATCTACATCAACGGGGTGGCCCAGGAACTTCTGCGCATGGTGAAGGCCACCGCGCCGCGTAGCGAGGGCGAGGAAGTCGCGCGAGATTTGGGAAAGGGTGGTAAGCCGTGCGGAACCGAAGCCGTCTATCGCAAGCTGAGTTATCTGATCGACGATCTTAATGTTCGCAAGGAACTTAAAAATCAGCTGCTCACTGACCGGAAAGCCGTCGCCAACTGGCAGCCCGATGGCGACATTACCGTGAGGTTCATGGTGGACGTGTTGGCGGGAACGTCAGCGGGCGGGATCAACTCCATCTATTTGGCAAAGGCGCTGGCCAATGACCAGGACATGGATA
>DATENK010000218.1:0-2573 GCA_035275085.1 Verrucomicrobiia bacterium
TTTCGGAAACCGGCAGGGTTCTTTGCGGATCATTTGAAGCGATATTCGAAGAGCCGGCGGCAGGCGCCGATCTATTGGCCGCTCTCGACCGCGTCGGGCAGCTACACGCTTTGGATTTATTATCACCGCCTGAACGACGACACGCTATTCAAGTGCATCCAAAAGTTCGTCGAACCGAAGTTGGCGGATGTGGAGAAGGAGTTGGCGCATTTGCGGTCGCTGATGGACTCGGGCGAAGGCAGCACAAAGACCCGTCGACAGCTTGATGAGGCCGAGCAATTGCGGACGGAGCTGAAGGAGATGCGGGCCGAATTGGAGCATTGGGCGCCGCGCTGGAAGCCAAACCTCAACGATGGCGTGCTCATCACCGCCTGTCCTCTGTGGAAATTGTTCCGCTTGCCTAAATGGCGCCGCGATCTCGAAGCCTGCTGGAAAGAACTCGAACGCGGCGACTACGATTGGGCGCATCTGGCCTACACGCTTTGGCCAGATCGTGTGCGGGAAAAATGCAAAACCGACCGATCACTGGCAATCGGGCACGGGCTGGAAGAGTTGTGTGAAGTCAATCCAGCGGCGAAGAAGGTCAGAAAAGGCAAAAGCGCCAAAGCCGAGGAAGCGCAGGAACTGATCGACTATGAATAAGTTGTTTCAGGAATTTCTGCGAGACCGATGGCGCGAGAAGCTGGAGGACCAGCGCGTGTTGAGTATCTACGATCCCTCTGGTGTTTACGAAGAGATCGCGAACACACTGGCTGGACCGCACGCAAACGTTTTGGTGGTCGGGCCGGATATAATCACCGCCCGGGAGGAAGCGCTGGAATCGTTTCGGAAGTTGGCTGCCGATGCGACCGGCGGCAGCGCCCTGGTGCTTTACCACAAGCGTGCACGTCCCGTGCAGGATGCGGAGTGGCTGGACGATCCATTCGCACCGCTGGCGCTCGCAGGCGGCATTTTCCCGGATGGTCCAGCGGACGATTACAAATCTTTATGCCAGCAATTCCTTCCAGAGCGCACGAGCGAGTTGGACGAGCTGTTCGGCGGTGGCGAGCCATCCCTCGCTGTCATCAATCAGCTAGTCGAGGGCGCAGCCTCGTACCCAACATTAAACGAAGTCTGCGGCGCCGAAGGTCCGCGTGAGATCCTGGTCTGCTTCCTCTGCATGAGCGCGGAACAGCGGAAGAAATTCGGCAAAGCAAAGGTTTGGAAAAAGGAGTTGGAGACATTGGCGAAACGCACGCTCGACTTTTCACTTTCGGCGAAGGGCGTTGATCCCGATGAGGTTCGGTTGGCGCTGTGGCGCTACATGTTGTTCTCAGAATTCGCTGCCGACCTCCCGGGGGCGTTACCGGCGGCGTTAGAGGACGTTCCCCGTGCCAGTAAGCGGCACCATGCCTTCGTATATTCCGTATGCGACAAGCTCCGCGATTCGAAGACTGCGGAACAGGACTATGAAGATTTTGCCGCGCGCGTCGCGGACCAACTGAAGCTGGAATCGCACTGCAGAAGTATCGAAGACCTCGGCGAACGGGATACGTTCGCCTTCGAGGAGCGCACCTTCCTCCGCCGCTTCGCGAAGCTCGCGCTGCACGGTGACGCGGATGCCGCAGCAGCAGTGGCCGCGGTGCGCCAACGCAGCTTCTGGATTCGCGATCCCCGCCGCGCGGCGGAATGGAAGCTGGCCGGCTGTTGCCTGGAATTCCTTCGGCGCCTGGATATGGCCTCAGGTGAGTTGAATCTCGGCAAAGATCGGACGCCAGCTGAGTGGGCACGCTTTCACGCTGAACAATTCGCGCCCGTCGATGCATTGTATCGGCAAGTGGAAGAGGTGGTGGACGAATTGATGCCGATTGAAGGTCCGCTGATCGACGTGGTCGCACATGTTCGCGAGCGTTACGTGGAAGCCGTTGACAAACAGGCGCGACTCTTCCAGGCGGCCGTTCAGCAGGAGGGATGGCCCACGAGCGGGTTGATTCGAGCCAACGAAATATTTACGCAGTGCGTCCTCAAACCATGGCAGGACAGCAAACGGGTGGCATTCTTCTGGGTCGACGCGTTCCGATTCGATCTCGGCTTGTTGCTGCGCGATCTTGCTGGCGGACGACATGGCGTGACCGTCGCACCTGCCTGCGCCCAACTGCCCACATTCACCGCGGTTGGAATGGCCGCACTTCTGCCCGGCGCGGAGACCGGTTTGCGACTGGCGAAAACCAGCGGCGGCCTCGCAGTGACGGTGAACGGGCAGACGGTCGGTAACCCAGACCAACGGTTCCAATTGATTCAACGACTTGTTGGGCACGACCGCACTCGAATGGTTGACCTTGATGATTTAGTCGGTGCAAAAACAATGACGGGCGCGGAGAAGGTTGAGATGCTCGTGGTGAAGACCTGCGATATTGATCAATTAGGGGAAGCCAACCCAAGTTATGTGATCCGGCTCATACCAGAAATCGTGCGCAAAGTGCAGTTGGCCCTGAACCGGTTGGCCGACGCCGGTTTTAACCAGGCAGTGCTGGTGGGCGATCATGGGTTCCATTGGTTTGCGGCAGTGGGAAGTGGCGACGCAGTGGCAAAGC
>DATENK010000219.1:0-2848 GCA_035275085.1 Verrucomicrobiia bacterium
ATAGCAGAGATTAAACGCCGCTCGCGATAAAAAGGTTCTGACACAGCATAGATATTATCGGAATGGCTGGACTTGTGCCAAAATAGAGACGAAGGTCGCCCTTAATGGAAGGAATGATATGAATGCAAAAACAGTTCCTGAAGGGCACCACACGGTGACACCATACCTTGCCATCAAAAATGGGGTCAAAGCGCTCGAATTCTACAAGAAAGCTTTCGGCGCGACTGAGGTTCAGAAATTGATCACGCCTGACGGACGCCTCGGGCATGCGGAGATTCGTCTTGGCGATTCAATCATTATGATGTCGGACGAATTTCCCGAGTTCGGCGGCAAAGCTCCTGACACGCTAGGTGGCTCGCCGGTGAACATACATCTTTACGTGGAGGACGTGGATGCATTCTTCAAGAAAGCCGTGGCCGCGGGCGCCAAAGAGCGCAAGCCGGTAAAAGATCAATTTTACGGCGACCGGTCCGGCCAACTCGAGGATCCCTTCGGCCACCTTTGGTGGGTCGCCACGCACAAAGAAGACGTCCCGCCGGAGGAAATGCAAAAGCGCGTACAAGCGATGTTCTCGCAGCAAAAGAAATAGCCAGAGTTAGGGCTATTGGCGAATGCGGTAAAATCGGTAGGGAAATCGGCGCGTATCGGTGAAGTTCCAGGGCCCTAGCGAGATCGGATCATTCGTGTAGACCGGCTGCCAGAGGCGCAGATCAGTGGACGCTTCCACCACCACACACCGCAGCGTCGTGGAAGTCCAGGTGAGTGACATCCAATTACTGGGTGGGACGGAATGGATCGATGAAAAGCCAACGAGCCCGTATGGAAATTCCTGGAGCTGCAAGCGCAGGCGGTTACCGGCGACGCCCTGGTTCTGAACCTCAACCAGATAATCGCCGACCGGTGTGCCGTGGGGGATTTCAAAAGTAATTTCTGCGGCGTTCCATGAACGCACTGTGAGCGGATAACGATTCAAGCCACTGACGAGGTCGACGCGGTCCGACGAAATGGAGGAGCGAACCACTGGGAAGACACCCGTGATGGTCAGCACCGAACAAGGCTGGGCCGTGCTCCGCGAAAGTTGATCGAGACGGGGCATCACCGTTCCATTGCTGCTCCATTCGACACTGATTTGCGCCGCGGAGTAAGGACCTGGTCCGACTGAGAGGCGGATTGGGACATTCGAGCCGTCGAGCCATCTCGGTGAGAACTGGCCATTAGCGGCGGTCCAAAGAAGGCTTCCCCCGCGATTGGTATTTGGCGCGCCGATGGTGAATACGGATGGATCAATGCCGCCGCCTGGGCAGGTTGATGGAATGATCTCCCAGCCACCGGAGGAGTTGTTTTTGATATGCCACAGCGCCAATCCATCGGACGGAATGTTTAAGTCGTGACTATTGCTGCGATAGCTGTGCGTGCGGTATTCGAGCATGAAAAACTCACCGACGCGGTTCACCAGATCGTAGTGCGCAGGGTCATACAAAAGGACCGGACTCTTTTCCGCGGCGAGTGGATTAGTTGTTTCAGCCAGAGTTTGGAGCCAGGCGGACGCGCCCGGGTTGCGGAGATTAAATATTCGCGGCTCGGCCCAGCCCAATCGCATGCGATGCCAGGGATCGAGGTTAAATGTGACGGACGTTCCGGCGCCCACAGTTCCGCTCATCAAAGTAAGAGAACAACTCAGACAGCAGGCGCCGTAGAGGTCTGTCGCGCCGAGTTGATGCGTCAATTCATGGGTCATGGTGGTAAACGAAACCGTATCGGGGAAAAGCGCACCAGTGTTTAACTGCACCCTCGCTGTCGATCCCGGCACGGTGAAGGGAGCTACGCGACGATTCGCGCCGCCATCGCTGTCGGCCCGTGTCGCCACCACTACCGCGTAAGTGATTTCGTCACTCGTCACCGCCCCATCACCATTCGCATCGTACGCGTCGGCATTGAAGCGCCCCATGATCCCGGCGCGTTGCGCGGCCAGGCGGATGTTGTGCGCAATCGCGGGGCTCGCTTTGTGAATGGTGAATCTTCCCGAAGTGCCAGGACTGGCGGAAGTGAGGATTGTGCCCGCGCCACCGCCGCCCACGGCTTGAAGGTAATTTCCGGTCAGCGCGGATCTGATGGTGATGGGGACCTCGTTGGAAATTATGCTTCCAAAGTCCGTGCGGTAAACGTGGAATCGAGTTTCCAGGGCGGCGCTGGAGGTGGCGTCCGCTTTGAGATTTCCGCCACCTTCGCGCAAGTACCAGTCCTGCGACGTTTTAAAACTGACAAGGTCCCCACTCACCAAGGGCGGACCGTTATGATCGACCAGGGCTAGTTGTTCCCAATCTTCATAGGCAGTGGAATTCGCGTTGACCGTACTGCCAATCCCTCCGGCGTTGGCGACGATCACGTAATTGCCGTTCGAAGCCGTCAGCGACAAATAAAGAAAGTTCGTGTAGGACATGTCATAGTTGTCCCGCCACAAGGCCTCGTTGCCGCTGGTGGTTGGATCGTCCGTCATCGTGAGTGGGCCGATGATCCCGCCGCGCCGCCAGGTAAAATAGTTCTGCGAATTTTCGCGCATGTATCCCGCCGAATTGGGAAAACCGGGCCCAAAAATGAAATTGTCAAAATAATTGCTCGATCGGCGCATAGCCTGATCGGCGTATTGCATTAAGAACACTGCCACCGGCCGCGACGGTCCCAGAATCGTGGCAGGGCTCCGCGCAACGATGTCCATACCGCCATGATGGAACTGGCGTGGACGTTCAGGATACTGCGAGCTTTCCGGCGGATAAACGTACCCCTCGGTGCGATACCAAAAATAGCCCTCACGTGTGGACCCGCTGCCGGCGGGCCAGGTTGGGTCGGT
>DATENK010000220.1:0-12934 GCA_035275085.1 Verrucomicrobiia bacterium
TAACGGCCGACCATGGGCCGGTAGGGGAATCCGCCTGCTCGGCACCAAATGAGGGTTCATTCCACGCGGCGAGAAGTTGACTGCCGTAACGGAGGATAATCATGCGAGGCGGTTGTGGCGCGGGATTGCCAATCAGCTCCATGTTGAAGCTGATGTCCGAACTTCCGGCGTCGTCCTGATGTATTTCAACCGCGATGACATTGTCGCCGGCGATCAACCCGGTGCGCGCCAACGGGCCGCTTTGTTCCGCGTTGTCACCCTGATTGACAGCGAGCGTGGTGAACGTGATTGGAGTCGGAGGAGACGGCATGCTGCTGCTGCGAAAGACTTCAGATCCGTTGAAATGCAGGACCGCACCATCGTCGCGCCGCATCCAGAGTGCGAGGTCGCTAAAAGCGTTGGGATCCGGAATCGTGATTATTTTGCGAAAGTAGTATGTAATCTGGCTGCCGAGTTTCGTAATGGCACGAGCTTCGTCTCCGTCGCCGAAGCCGAGCTCCGTTGGCCCAGACAACCATGCGCTGTCATTGAAAGCTGCCGTCTTCCAGGACGCGTCCAACTGGCCTGCGACATTTGGATACTTCCAGGTCGAACCGCGCGCGATGAGCGTGGTGGGGAGTCCTTGCGAGCCGACGGAAGGTAGTCTCAGATAATAAGCCGTGACTGCTGCAGGCAAAACGGGATACCGCAACACAAACTGCACCACTTCGAGATTGGCGAGATTTCCTGGGGGTGGCGGAGCCCACGCAAGCGTTTCGCCGGGCGGAAACGTGATCAAGCCGGTGCTCAGAATGCCCCCGGCCGAACGATATTCATAGCCGGCGGTGAAGGTGTATCCGGCAGGCGCGGACAGTCCAAGCGGATAACCTTCGACGACGCGCGCGTAATCGTGCTGGCTCTTGTAACCGAAGACGGGATTGGGAACGCTCGATGATATCACGCCCTGAAATTGTATGTTGGTGTTGCCGGTTAAGTCGCCGCCGACTGGATTCGCCAGCACCAGTCGCAGATTGGTAATTCTAGCATCAAACCCGTATGGGAAAATTCTCTTCACCGTTTCCCCAGGGGCAAATATGAGGGTGCCCGAGTGGACGGTTTGGAACGGAGACTGAAACCCGTAATCCACCTGGACTGCATTCGTCGTGAAGGAACTCAGGCGCACTGGTATTCCGTCGAACATCCGTGAGGCGGGGAGTGTGTTGGACCATGTTGCGAATCCGATTCCCACCGGCGCATTCGGCGGAGTGGTCATGAATCGTGCCAGCCGCCAGCCATCCTGAGCGCCATTCCAAATCGTGTTGGTGGGATGAAAGGAATTTGGCTGACTTAGGAAATTATCGCGAATGTCCATCTGGTTGGAACGGTAGTACCATCCAGTGCTGTCATTGCGCCAGTTCATGCCCCAGACGTCGCGGTAATTGTATAGCAGGAATGAATTGGTCACGCGCAACAATCCGTTGAACGGCCCGATGGTATCATAATTATCGCCAAAGCGCGCGCCGATCGAATTCCCGATGCTCAGAATGTTGCCGCCGTAAGTCAGTGGGCTGCTGCTGCCCGTGCTCCATCCGCATTCGAAGCCTTGGCCGCAATTGATGAGGACGCTGCCGTAGTCCTCCGCGACGCGTCCTTCACCGGACCATGCATTCGCTTCGTGCAGCGCCGATTCGATCCAGCAATTCGTAACCAACACTGTTCCGGCGCCGCCAGAGCCGGAGTCGATGGCGTCATCTTTGCAGAAGCCGATCAGGCTGTTGTAGATCAAATGCGTGCCGGTGGTGAAATAAATGCCGTCATAGTCGCCGTCGGCAAGCGCTGCGTTGTTGAAGCCGTTATCTTCCGGGAATTCGATAATCGCAGAATGATTGACGATGATCGTGCCGCCCACCGATTCGCCGCCAGTGATCGCGCGTTGGAAATGGCAGTGATCGTAGGTGATATCTGAGCTGTAGCCGTTGGCGACCTGGCCGGCGGTATTAATCACAGCACAGTTGGTCAGCGACATGCGCGCGCCGGAATGAACTAAAAAGACGGCCTGCTCAGATTTATGACTCGATCCAGGAGAGAAGCTAATGCCTGTGTTGCCGCCGCCGCCTACGAAGATGCAGCCATTACCAATCAACTGGGCGCCGCCGCCACGCATGAAAAATCCTCCCCACGCATAGGTCGGCCTTTCCGGCAAAACCGCCGCGGCGTTGGTGGACGTGAACACGACGGGATGATCGACCGTGCCGTTGATTTCCGCACGGCCGCTGTTGGTGATATTGATGAGCGGGTTAATGCGGACGACGGTGCCGGCGCCAATCGTGAGCGTGGTTCCGAGGGGAATTGTAAGATTACCCGTGATGTGAATTCGCGAATTCGCGGGCCAATCGGTATTTGCGCTAAGGATACCTGACACCGGAGTCCAGGTAGTGACAGCATCGATGTTGACGTCTTTGTGGACACCCAATGGGCCGAGTTGCGCATCGTATTCGATCGGATTGCCTGCGACGCCCGGGGTCATGAACCCGGAGCCATGGCCGCGCAGAATGCGGAACGAAGGATGCCCTCCGCAGATAACCGTGCCATTGACGCGCTGAGGATCGCCGGAAGCCTTAGCCACTCGCGCGATGATGGGAATGTCCATACCCGCCGGGTAATCCGCAGGCGTCATTAGTTGCAATGTGGCGCCGGTGTATTCAGCGTTGGCGGATGGAATCAGCGGGTACGGAGTCCATTCGATCAGCCCACGTTCCGGCGTCCCGCGATTCGATGACATGATCACGAAGCGCACGAGTCGTGTGGCAACGAGTTGTGTCGTGACGTTTGTACGGAGAACGAAAATCTCGTGGTAGTCAACCTTGGTGACCCGATTGGTCACTCCTGCCGGCACTGGTTTCCCGTCCAGCAACACCATATAGCTGAACCCTGGGTCAGCCGGGACGACAAAGGAGACTGCATCGACATTGTCGCTGCGATCATTAACACCGATAACCGATATTGCCTGGGTAAAGCCGAATTGAAGACCCAAGGCAAAGAAAGCCAGCACACCAATTCTGTGGGACATACGGGTTGAGTGTATGACCAACCGAGGAATTATACAAGAATGCAGTGCTAGCGATAAACTTCCGCCCCGCGCGTGCGGAACTCTTCTGCTTTCGCTTTGAGGCCTTCCTCAACAGCGGCTTCGGCGGAAATATTTTGCTCGGCAGCAAATTTCCGCACGTCTTCCGTGATCTTCATGCTGCAGAAATGCGGACCGCACATGCTGCAGAAATGCGCGGTCTTTGCGGCTTCGGCCGGGAGTGTTTCGTCGTGATATTCCCGGGCGCGGTCGGGATCAAGCGAAAGGTGAAATTGATCCTGCCACCGGAATTCGAAACGCGCTTTGGAGAGCGCATTATCGCGGTACTGCGCTCCGGGATGCCCCTTCGCGAGATCTGCGGCATGCGCCGCGATTTTATAGGCAATTACGCCCTCCTTCACGTCGTCTCTGTTTGGCAAGCCTAGATGTTCCTTCGGCGTGACGTAACAAAGCATAGCGGTGCCGTACCAGCCAATCATGGCAGCACCGATCGCGCTGGTAATGTGATCGTAACCCGGCGCGATGTCAGTGGTGAGCGGCCCAAGGGTGTAAAAAGGCGCTTCGTGGCACCACGCAAGTTGTTTCTGCATGTTTTCCTGGATCAGATGCATGGGGACATGCCCTGGTCCTTCATTCATGACCTGCACGCCGCGCTCCCAAGCGCGGCGCGTAAGATCGCCTTGGGTCTGCAACTCCGCGAATTGCGCCTCGTCGTTGGCGTCGGCGATCGAGCCTGGACGCAACCCATCGCCGATCGAGAAGCTTACGTCGTACGCCGCCATGATCTCGCAAATTTCATCCCAATGCGTGTAGAGGAAGTTTTCCTTATGGTGCGCAAGACACCACTTGGCGAGAATCGATCCTCCGCGCGAAACGATGCCCGTTGCGCGTCGGGCGGTGAGCGGGATAAAGCGCAGCAACACGCCGGCGTGAATGGTAAAATAATCAACGCCTTGTTCGCATTGCTCGATGAGCGTGTCGCGATAAACATCCCAGGTGAGTTCTTCGGCCTTGCCGCCGACTTTTTCCAGCGCCTGATAAATCGGCACCGTCCCGATAGGGACCGGTGAGTTGCGCAAAATCCATTCACGGGTTTCATGGATGTTCTTCCCTGTGGAAAGGTCCATCACGGTGTCAGCGCCCCATTTGGTGGCCCAGCGCATTTTTTCAACTTCTTCCTCGATGGAGGACGCGATGGCGGAATTGCCGATGTTGGCGTTGATCTTCACCAGAAAATTGCGGCCGATGATCATCGGCTCCAGTTCCGGATGGTTGATGTTCGCGGGGATAATGGCACGCCCACGGGCGACTTCATCACGGACAAATTCTGGCGTAATCCGTTCCGGGATGGCCGCGCCGCACCGATTGCCGGTGTGTTGATGGTGAAGATCGTTAGGCGGCGCGGTGGCAGAAGCTCTGACTTCGTCCAAACCCACGTTCTCGCGTGTTGCGATGAACTCCATTTCAGGCGTGATGATACCCTGTCGGGCATACGAAAGCTGTGTGACCGGATGCCCATTGGACGCCCGGAGTGGCTTGCGGAGAGTGATCACTGGCTTCTGGGTGCGCCCCTCGTATTCCGTGACATCGCCCCGGGCCATGATCCACTCACGCCGCAAAGGCGGGAGACCCGCCTGGACGGTGCCTTTGAATTCCGGATCTCCCCATGGTCCGCTGGTATCGTAGAGCACGACTGGCTCGTTTTGTTTGAGTTCGCCGCTGAACGTTTTGGTGGGCGAAAGTTCCACTTTGCGCATCGGGACACGCAGTTTCGAGATATAGACGCGAGTCATAACACTTTGCCGTGTAAAGAACCTCGAAGGGAATCCCTTCGCCAGCATTACCTGGATCAGGTTCGAAGGGTCTTTCGCACTCCCGCGCGAAACTCTCAGCCTTTGCCGCGCGATGAACCGCCTAAAGGCGGAACTCCAAACCGCGTGGCCGGTTGGCTCCCCGCTAACAATCGGAGCATGCGTCGGCGGGCGCTATCAGTCAAGCAAGAGCCCAAATTCAAAAAGTTGTAAATAAAGATGGAAATTCTCGTTGGTTTTTGCTCAAAATGCCTCGTTCAGCCGCAGAAACACATTTGTACACTTATTATATGCGTAGACTCTTGCTTGCTCTTCTGATGGTCTCTGCAGTTTCTTTTTCCGCCACCGCCGCGCAAGTCAGCGTCGTGCCCTTCAGCTCCAATTGGCGCTACTTCATCGGGACGAATGAAGCGTCGACCCCGGATAATACGGCGTGGCGCGCGCTGGGGTTCAACGATACAAGCTGGAGCAGCGGCAACGCGCCGATTGGCTACCCAAGCTCGGCCGACAGAGTTGGCTTTGAAGCTAGCATTGCGACGATGATTCCCTCAAGCACAGTGGGCAATTACCTGAGCGTGTACTTCCGGAAAACCTTTCAACTCACGAATATCGCCGACCTCACCGCTTTGCAACTGGATGTGTACGTAGACGATGGTGCCGCTGCTTTCATTAACGGCGTCGAGGTGGGGCGAGTCAATCTCCCGGCTGGGCCATTAGCGTATAATTGCTGTTCCAGCGGAATAACAGCGGGCGAGGAACAGGTCCTTAGTCTCACGATTACGAATTTCAGCGGCCTAAACCTGGCTGTCGGCCAAAACGTGCTTTCCATCCACGGGTTCAATGCGAACAGCACGAGCACCGATTTCCATGTCGAAGCCTCGTTGAAGGCTTTTCTCGAAATCGAACCGCCAGCCATTGCCACCATTGATCCCGCGCCTGGTTCGACGAATCGCTCACTGACGAGCATCGAAGTATTTTTCAATGAAGCGGTGAAGGGTGTTGATGCGGCTGATCTTCTGATTAATGGCGCGCCGGCTCAGAGCATCGTATTTGGCGGGCCTGAACAAATACTTTTTCAATTCCCTCAACCGGCGACCGGTACTGTCCAAGTGGCTTGGGCTCCTGGGCACGGCATTACGGATCTAGCGAATAAACCATTCGCTGGAGGAAGCTGGACCTACGTCTTGGACCCGAACCTGCCGAATACCGGTCTGATCCTGAATGAATTCATGGCCGACAATCGAAATACGCTGGAGGACGAGGATGGCGACACGGAGGATTGGATCGAAATTTATAACCCGAGCGGATTTGAAGTGGACATTGGGGGATGGTTCTTAACCGACGATGCGTCGCAACTTAGCAAATGGCGGTTCCCAATTGGGAAAACAGTTCCAGGCAATGGATATCTGGTAGTATTTGCCTCCAACAAAGATAAAACTAATCTCACCGGCCGGCTTCACACGAACTTTCAAATCGCCAGAGAAGGAACCGATTACCTGGCGCTGGTTGATCCCACGACCAATGTGGTGTCCGAATTTCTCCCGCAGAACCAGGTGCATCCGGCAGACGTGTCTTTTGGCCGAGACGCGGTCGACCCAAGCCTGACGGCGTTTTTTGCGACACCAACGCCGGGGGCGCGCAACGCGAGCGGCGGGCCAGGGTTTGCGCCGGAAGTCACATTTTCGCGGCCAAGCGGGACCTTTGTAGTCAATCAACCATGGCAGCTGGTGCTGAGCACTCCAGATCCAAACGCGACGATCCGTTACACCTTGGGGACGAACATCCCTGGTCCCACGACGCTACTGTATTCCGGCCCGATCACGATCAATAACAGCACACTCATCCGCGCACGCGCGTTCTCGTCGGGGTTGTTGCCGGGTCCGATCAGCTCACGGAATTACATCGCGCTGGCGAACACCACTAACATGCTCAACTTCAATTCGCACTTGCCGATCGTGGTCATTCATAATCTTGGCCAGGGCGCTTTTTCCAGCAGCGACCTCAGTGACCGTCATGTAGTGGTGCAAACGTTCGAGCCCAATTTGGGCCGCAACAGTTCAATGACCAACGCGCCGACGCTCGCCGAATTCGGCATCGCCCATCGGCGCGGTTCCAGTACGGCTGGTCTGGCAAAGGGCAGTCTCTTTTTGGAAGTGCAGGACGAGTTTCGGGAGGGCAAGAACGTCGAGTTCCTCGGTTTGCCTAAGGAGTCGGACTGGATCCTGTATGCTCCAAACTATTTCGAACCGGTAATGATGAAGAATCCGCTGGCGCACCAACTCGCACGAGATCAGGGTGAATATGGTCCCCGCACGCGCTTTGTAGAAGTCTACCTGAAGGACGATGACGCCACTGCTCCCGCCACTCTCACGGATGCGGACTACAATGGTCTGTATGTGCTGGAGGAGAAAATCAAACGTGACAAAAACCGAGTGAATATCGCCGAGTTGACCCCGGAAAACATCGCGCAGCCGGAAGTCAGCGGCGGCTACATCTGGTCCATTGACCGTGTATCACCTGGGGAGCCGCAGGTCACGGCCGGGGGGCAAGCCATGAACTGGATTTCCCCGAATGCGCGCGTCATGACCAACGCCGCGCGCGTGCAGCAACGCATCTATGTCACGAATTACTTCAATCAATTTCGTGCGGCACTGGATGACAATGCGCGCTGGACGAATCCGGTGACTGGGTACGCCGCTTACATTGACGTCGATTCATGGACGCGCCGGCACATCCATGAAACCCTGACGCATAACATCGATGGGTTACGGCTTAGCGGTTACTTTTTTAAAGACCGCAATAAGGGAATCGAATACGGCCCCTCCTGGGATTACGACCGCACGATGGGCAACGGCAATGAGACCGGCGGTGACTACCGAAGCTTCAACCCCCGGCAGTTTCGCGCCACGGACGGGGACCGCGGAACCGACTACTTCAACCCGATCAGCAACGGAGTGCAGTGGTGGACACGCTTATTCAACTCGCCGGACTTTTTTCAACGTTGGATTGATCAATATCAGGATTTGCGCGATGGCCCACTGTCGTTGGCAAATATCAGTAACCGCATTGAACAGTTTGCTAAAGAGATACGCCCTGCATACGGGCGCGAAATCGCCAAATGGCCACAAAACGTTCCGCGGCTGGGCAGCCAAAGCCATGAAGGTTTCACTTACAACTTTGGCAGCACACGCGATTTCGAAAGCGAAGTGCGCTTCCTGACCACCTGGTACTCCAATCGCTTGGATTTTATCGATACGAATTTTCTGGCGCGCCCAACCGTCAGCACGGCTGCTGGCCAGGTGACGAATGGCACCACCATCACGCTCTCGCCGGCGGCCAAGGCCGGATCGTGGGTGTACTACACCTTGGACGGAACGGATCCGCGATTGCCGAGCGGCGGCATTCTTCCCACGGCTTCAGCCAGCGACGTTCCGGTGACTATCGTTGTATCGAACAACGTCCGCCTGTTTGCGCGGTCGTGGAACCCGAACCATCGCAACCTCACAGGTCTGTATAACCCGCCGATTTCCAGCCCCTGGTCCGGGCCGCGGGATCTCACGTACTTCACACAGGTGCCGCCGTTGCGCATCACAGAGATCATGTATCATCCGCAGGATGCGTTGCCGGCTTATACGAACGACGTGAACTTCGAGTACCTCGAAGTGAAGAACATTGGCGCCACGCCGCTGAATCTCAATCGCTTCACGCTGCGCGGCGGCCTCGATTTCGATTTCCCAAATGTCACCCTCGGAGCCGGCCAATCCGGGGTCATCGTCGCCAATCAGAACGAATTCATTAACCGCTATGGTTCTGGCAAATTGATCATCGGCCAGTACGCCGGTGATTTTTTCGGAGACAAGACCAACGTGCTGGATAACGCGGGGGAGCGGTTGATCCTGCGCGGCGCGGCGCACGAGGCGATCCTCGACTTCGAATACGACGATGACTGGTATCCGATCACAGATGGTTTTGGGTTCTCATTGGTAGTGGTGAACGATCAGGCGCCCACGGCCAATTGGGGTTTGAAATCGCATTGGCGCCCCAGCGGGGCAGTGAACGGTTCGCCTGCCGCCGATGATGGACCGGCGCCCGTATTCCCGCAGGTGGTGATCAACGAAGTGCTCACGCACAGCGATCCTCCGCCGCCGTATGACTCGATCGAGTTGCTCAATTTGTCGACCAACGACGTGGACATCAGCGGCTGGTTTATGACGGACGATTTCGATCAACCGCGCAAATTCCGAATACCGGACGGCACTCTGATACCGGCGGGCGGTTTTGCGGTGTTTGACGAGCAGCAGTTTAATACCGGGGCGCGGCCCTTCTCGCTAAGTTCACTCGGAGAAGAAGTTTTTATTTTTTCTGCGGATCCTTTCAGCGAAGAGCTGACGGGTTACTACAATGGTTTTGATTTCGGCGCCGCTGAGAACGGCCGAACGTTCGGCCGGTACATCACCAGCACTGGTGGCGATCAATTCCCACCGCAGCGAACGCCCACCCTGGGGGCACCCAACTCCGGTCCGTTGATTGGGCCGATCGTGATTAGCGAGATTCATTACCGCCCGCCGGATCTCAGGAATGGGGATTTCAGCTTCGATAACGACTTCGATGAATACGTCGAGCTGGAGAACACAGGTGCGACGAGTGTCGCTCTGTATGATTTGCAGCATCCGACTAACACCTGGCGACTGGACGACGCAGTCAGGTTCGACTTCCCGCAGGGCGTGGTGATACCTGCGGGCGGCCATCTCCTGGTTGTCGGGTTCAATCCGACCAACACAGCACTGGCGTCGGATTTCCGGGCGCACAATCTTGTGCCGGCGAACACACCACTTTATGGGCCGTGGGACGGAAAGTTGGATAATTCTGGCGAGCCAGTGGAACTCAAGCGGCCGGACCGCCCCGAGCCCGCCGGACCGCCGAATTTTGGATTAGTGCCTTACGTCCTGGTGGAACGGGTTCGTTATTCGGACAGTGTGCCCTGGCCGGAAGCGGCTGATGGCCTTGGACCGAGCCTCCAACGTATCTCAGGAAGTGCCTATGGCAATGATCCCGCCAATTGGGTGGCGGCGGCGGGTTCGCCGGGCGCTACTTATCAGGGCGGCACGGTGCCAACGATTACCCAGCAGCCGACTAATACGAGCGTCCTGTACAGTTATAATGCGGCGCTTTCAGTTCAGGCGCAGGGCAGCGGTTTGCGGTACCAATGGCTATTCAAAGGCTCTCCACTTCCGAGCGCCACGAACGCAACATTGGCGATCACGTACGCTGAGCTATCGGCCGCGGGCGAATACAAGGTTGCCGTGCTCGGAGCGGGCGGAGCTGTGGTCAGCAGTAATGCTATTCTCACGGTGGTGACTAATTCAGCGGTAATTCTGGCCCAACCGCAGGACGGGCAGGTGGTGCTCGGGCGTGCTTTCACGAACCGCGTGAGTGTTTCCGCTACACAGCCGGTTGTTTATCAATGGTTTTTCAACGGAACCGAGATTTCCGGCGCGACAAGCTCGAATTATGTCATCAATCCGGCCCAATTAACCCATGCGGGCATTTATTATGTGCGAATCACGGACGCCATCGCTTCCATTTTCAGCCGGCCGATGACGCTGACCGTTACGGTGCCACCATTTTACCTTCAAACGCCTCAGAGCCAATTCGTGCCTCTGGGTGGTTCGGTCACCGTGAGTGCGGTGGTGACCAACACCGCGACATTGCCGGTAACATATCGCTGGCGCCGCATCGGTGGAGCTCAGACGAACATCATCGTTTTTGGCACCACCGGCTTCTTCACGGTTACCAACGTGACCACCAGCAATCGCTATGATTGTATTGTATTCAACGCAGCGCAGGCAGGAGGCATTCAGAGTCCGCAGTTCTTTATCGCGCCGATTCCCGACGCGGACCACGACGGGATGTCGGATGCATTTGAGACCCAATACGGGCTGGATATCAATAATGCTGCCGATGCCGCTACTGACCTCGACGGGGACGGGATGAGCAACCTCGATGAATTCATCGCCGGAACCGACCCCAGCGACCCGAATAGTTATCTATTCATTGACCTGGTGGGTGCCAACGGCGGCCCGGCGAGCGCGTCGCTGCGGTTTATGGCCGTCTCGAACAGGACCTATTCGGTGCAATTCCGCGATTCGCTCGGCGTGGGAGAATTGACGACGCTGCGAGACGTCGGTATGGCGCCAACGAATCGCGTCGTGGAAGTGCTTGATTCCAGCCCAAGCGCCTCGTCCCGGTTCTATCAACTCGTGACGCCGAAGCAGTAGGGGAGATTTTGGAGTGCCGTGGCAAGCCACCGCACTCCGTTTACTGCAGTCGCCCGAACTTTTTTTCAAGCTCGCGATAATTCATCTCGAGAATCGTTGGCCGGCCGTGGGGGCATGTGTAGGGCATGTCGCAATTGCGCAGGTCGTTGATGAGGTTCTCCAATTCGGCGCTGGCGAGTGCATCGTTGGCTTTTACCGCATGCCGGCAAACTGTTTTGGCAATCACGTCTTCTCCGAGACGAACCGTGTTCACCGTTTGCCCGGCGGTCCGCAGTTGATCGATTAATTCCAGGACGAAGCGCCGGGGCTCGCGGGCCTTCACGAATGGCGGCAGGCCGTCCAAAAGGAAAGTGCGTTCACCAAAATCGCTAAGGCCGACGCCGAGCCGATTCAGAGTCGGCATTAACTGGCGCAGGAATTGCGCATCGCGCATCGCGAGTTCGATCGTTTCGGGCAGCAGCAGGCGCTGCGAAGGCGCGTTGCCGCGCTGCATGCGTTTGATCATTTGCTCGAACAGAATCCGCTCATGTGCGGCGTGCTGGTCCAGCAACACCATACCGCGATCGGATTCGAATACCACGTAAAGCTTGCCAATCACACCCACCAGGCGCAGCGGCACCTTCAGTAGCGGGCTGGGGCCACTGGGTTCCTCGTGCCGAAAACTTTGAGGCTCCGGCTCCTTCGGTGTCGCATTTGCCGGGGGTATTTCGACGGCTTTGGGTTTCGGCCACGACGCCAGCGCCGTCCCGGTCAGCGGCGTAAACGTCGGCAGTTCGCGCGGCGGCTCGGGGGTGATTTCGATATTCGGGACCGGAGCGGGCGGGGGCGCGTGATACGCCATCAGCGTTTCGCGAATGGCCTCGGCGACGAAACGCCGCACCTCAGCTTCTTGATGGAATTTCACTTCGCGCTTGGCCGGATGAATATTCACATCTACTTCGGCGGAATCGATTTCCAGGAAGAGGCAGCAAACCGGAAAGCGCCCTTTCATCAGCGATGTGTGATAGCCTTCGAGCAGGGCGTAATTGAGGCCGCGATTTTCAATCGGCCGACGATTAACGAACACATACTGGTTCTCCCGTGTGGCGCGCGACACGCCAGGCTTGCCGACGAAGCCCCAAACGCGCAACGGTTTCTCAGTCTCGTTCGACGTCGCGTCCACAGCGACGAGCTGTGTTTCATTGCCGAGTAGCGCGCGCAATCTCTCTCGCAAATCTTTGGAAGGGGCAAGTTGCCACACAGGTTTTCCATCGCGCAGGAACGAGAACCCGACGTGAGGATACGCCAGAGCAGCCAGTGTAAGATAATGATAGATATGACCGTACTCGGTCTCCTCGCTCCGCAGGAATTTGCGCCGAGCCGGCACATTGAAGAAGAGTCCGCGCACCTCGATGCTGGTACCGGGCGGGCTGCCGGCAGCTTTCACATCGACTAGCTTGCCGCCATTAATGATGACTTGCGTGCCCGCTGGATCGCCGTCGCGCTCACGGGTGGTTAGCGTCATCCGGCAGACGCTCGCGATGCTCGGCAGCGCTTCGCCGCGGAAGCCCATCGTCTGAATCGACTGAAGGTCTTCGGCAGTTCGGATTTTGCTCGTCGCGTGTCGTTCCAGGCAGAGCAGAGCGTCGTCCTTGCTCATGCCCACGCCATCATCGGAAACGCGAATCAGGCTGCGTCCGCCCGCCTGAATTTCAACGCTGATCGAACCCGCTTGAGCGTCCAACGAATTTTCGACCAACTCCTTGACCACGCTCGCGGGGCGTTCCACCACTTCTCCC
>DATENK010000221.1:0-5728 GCA_035275085.1 Verrucomicrobiia bacterium
TCAGCACCGTCGGCGAACCTAACTGCGCCGCCATGACCCCTGACTTGCGAAACACCCCCGAGCCAATCACGCCGCCAATGACGACCATCATCGTCGTGAACACACCCAACGCCGGCAGCAGACCGGAACGTTCCTCTTTCATTTACTCGCCGCGCTCGACAGCGATTCGATGTTGGACCGCAATCGTTTCTCCAAATCCACCATCGCCGGCACATTCCGCCGGGCCGGCGGCAGCGTCTTCATCGCGTCCAGCGCCGCCTGATAAGCTTTCCTCGCGTCCTCCGGCTTCCCGGCCTGCCGTAAAATATTCCCGCGCCGCTCCAGCCACGTCTCTTTGCGCGGCGCTTTTGCCATGATTGCGTCCAACCGTTTGAGGCCGGCGTCGAAGCGGCCGTTCTCAGTTTCGAGGTCCATCGCGTAAAGCTCCAGGGTCACCAGCGCGCCCATGCTTTGAATGCCTTCGTCCAAGCCTCTGATCGCCTCGTCGATGTGGTCCTTGCCGGCACTCGCCAGGGCTTGTGCGCGTTCCAGGAATAATTCGGGACGCCCGTCCGGCGATTTCGCAATCGATTTCGTGAAATCCTCAGCCGCTTCGATTCCCCGATTCAATTTCGCCAACGCTCGCGCGCGAATCATCCGCCCTTCCCAATGGTCGGGGTTTTTTACCAGGAATTTATCCACAGCCGTTTTGCACGACAGCGGCCAATTCGCCTCCAAAAACATCCGTGCCCGCGCCAAGTCGATGAACGGCAGCTTTGGGTCCAATGCCAAGGCATAATCAAAATCCGCCTGGGCCAGGTCCCAATCGTAATGCGCCCGATGCAGCTCTGCCCGGCGCATATACAATTCCGCGTTCCGGGGCGCCTTCTCAATCTCCTTGGTCACCTCCACGATCTGCAAATGCAAGTCCCCATGCGCGCACGCGCTTATCACGCCCAAGAACAGAACTACGGCTATGCGGAACACCGGCTCATTTAAGCGGGCTCGGGGGCGGTTTTCAAGGACAAGGCGGTTTTATCAGGAGTCACCGAGAACACGAAGGGCGAGGGGGGACCCCAGGGGGCGTCAGAAGGCGTCAGGGCGTCAGGAGGGCTGTAAATATTGGTCGAAATGCATGTTTCAAGCCGTCAGAAGGGCGTCAGGGAGGGGGGGTGGACCCGTCAGAGGCCAAACAAATAAACATCGAAGTGTCAGGCGGTCGGGGCTCAGTGATCGGTCACCGGTTATCAGTTTAGATGCACGTAAGATCCCGGGTCCGCCCAAAATGTCTATTGACCGTTTCGGAAGCCAATTGATAGTGTCCCGCTCCGGTCGCCCGCCGTTCCTTTGGGACGCGGGTTTTTGACTTTAACAGCGCGTATGCGGCACACCATTTCAATGGTCGTCGAGAATAAATTCGGGGTGCTCACCCGGATCGCCGGCCTTTTTAGCGGCCGCGGCTACAACATCGACACCTTGAACGTCGGCCCCACACAGGACCCGAAGACCTCCCGCATGACCGTTGTCACTCGCGGCGACGATTCGACCCTCGAACAAATCGTCAAACAACTAAACAAACTGCCGGACGTGATTCACGTCCACGACTGCCGCGAAGGTGAGTATGTCGATCGCGAACTGGTGCTGATCAAAGTCAACGTCGATTCCAGCACCCGCGCCGAAGTCATGCAAATCACGGATATTTTCCGCGCAAAAATCGTGGATGTGCAGCCGAAAACACTCACCATCGAAATTACCGGCGACGAAAGCAAAATTGAAAAGTTTATCGTGCTGATGAAAACATTCGGGATCACGGAGATCACCCGCTCCGGAAAAGTCGCCCTTCCTCGAAAGTAATTATATGCCCGCAAAAGTCTACACAGATGCCGACGCGACGCTGTCGGTGTTACAAAACAAAACGCTCGCTGTTCTTGGATTCGGTTCGCAAGGCCACGCGCACGCCCTGAATCTAAAGGAAAGCGGACTGAACGTCATCGTCGGCTTGTACGAAGGCAGCAAATCCATCCCCGTCGCCAAGGACAAGGGCTTCGACGTGTATCCCACTGGTGAGGCGGTGCGCCGCGCCGACGTGATCTTCGTTGCCTTGCCGGACACGAAACAAGCCGCCGCCTACAAGAAAGACATTGCGCCAAATCTGGCCAAGGGCAAAACGCTGCTGTTTTCGCACGGGTTCTCCATTCATTTCAAAACGGTGGTCCCGCCAAAGTTCGTGGACGTGATCCTGGTCGCGCCGAAAGGCCCGGGCCACATCGTGCGCCGCCAATTTACCGAAGGGAAAGGTGTGCCTGCGCTCATTGCCGTTTATCAGAACCCGAGCAAGCAAGCGAAGGAAGTTGCGCTCGCCTGGGCCAAAGGCATCGGCGGCACGCGCGCTGGTGTCCTTGAAACAACCTTCAAGGAAGAAACCGAAACTGACCTTTTTGGTGAGCAGACCGTGCTTTGCGGCGGCTGCACCGCGCTCGTCCAGGCTGGCTATGAGACGCTCGTCGAAGCCGGCTATCAACCCGAAATGGCCTACTTCGAATGCCTCCATGAACTGAAACTGATTGTCGACCTCATGAACGAAGCGGGGATCGCAGGTATGCGCTTTTCCATTTCCGAAACCGCAAAATGGGGTGACATCACCGTCGGGCCAAAGATCATCGACGCCAGCGTCAAAAAACGCATGAAAGCCGCGCTCAAAGAGGTTCAGAACGGCAAATTCGCCAAGGGCTGGATCAAGGAATACCAAGGCGGCTACAAAAAGTACAATGCCCTGCTGAAAAAGGGCGAACAACACGATATCGAAAAAGTCGGTACACGCCTGCGTTCACTGATGCCCTGGATCCAAAAGCGTTCCATCAAAGGCGTCCAGGCCGCATATTAACAGCGCCACCTTCCGGCATAAAAGTCGCTTCCCCTTCGGGTGTGAAAGTGTCTTTAGTCGCGGCGCAAGGGACTGAAAAAGCGGCTGGCCGCAGTATTTTGAAGGCCAAACCGCTGGTCGTGCAGACCAAACCGTTCAGGTTTTGGCAGTTTGCGCTTTGGATGGTGGCGAGCCTCGGCGCCGGCGCTGCAATCTTTTTGATGGGGCAGATGCATCTTATCAACTTCAATGCCACAGGCGTTTTACAACCATCCAGAGTGGATATCGCTGTGCTGGTATTTGCGGTCGCGGCACTGTGCTGGTTTGTGATGCGGTGTTGGAAATATTTCGATCCATGTCCGGACGTTCGGATCACACCAGGCGCGGCACCGTTGGGATCGTCGTTCGATGTGGAATGGACGTTCCGTGGGTCGAAACGCCGGCTCAAAATGATCGCCATCGCGCTGGAAGGACGTGAAGAAGTGCTGGCAGAAAATAAGACCGGAAAACGCGCGCGCTCGCAGAAGCTCATTGCGCCGTTTTATGTCGAGAATCTGCCAATGCCCCCGCGCATGGGCGAAGGGCAGGTCCATGCGCAAGTGCCCGAAGGCTTGATGCCCACCTTTGACAGCGAGAATACGCGCATAGTTTGGATTGTCCGGTTCGAAAACCAGATCAAGTGGGGCGCCAGGATGAAATATGAGTTCCCGGTCCAGGTGTTGCCGGAGGTGGCGCATGGATAGTTTGCAAATCATCCTGGCGCGCACCTCCGCCGAGTTCGCGCCCGGCAGCGAAATGGTCGGCCAACTCACATGGAACCTCAGCAAGGCCCCGGACCGCGTCGAGCTCCGCCTTTTCTGGACTACTTTTGGCGTGGGGATTGCGGAAAGCAAAATCGTCCAGTCTATGACCTTTGATCGATTGCTGACCTTTGACAGTCGCGCCTTCAAGTTCAAGCTGCCGGCTTTCCCCTACAGTTATCGCGGCAAGCTGATGAGCCTGAGCTGGGTGTTGGAAGCGACCGCCTTCCCTTCGCGCCGCAACGTTCGCAAACATTTCATCATGGGGCCGGCAGGAAAAGAAGTAGTTCTGCCGTCCGCCGAAGGTGAACTGTTCGACGCCACGCGCAAGGCGGCGTGAAGGTTCACCACGGAGGGACGGAAGACACGAAGAAGACAGAGTAGTAGTAGCCGAGAGGGCCCTCTCCAGGGGGCATCAACAGGGCGTCAGGAGCACATCTTACCCGCGTGACTCTTATTTGTTGGCCTTGCCATATACCGACGCGAAATAATTGGCGTCTTCAATGTACACAGAACGCGCAGTGTCGATGTCGAGAAGGAAATCTGTGCTAACGATGCGGCCCCACCAGCAGCGCACAAAGAGTAATTTCTCGCTCAACCACTCATATTGCACTCCGCCGTTGGCGTGGTCCCGCGCCGCGATAACGAGGCACTGCCAGGGGTTCGCCAAGTCGAAAATGTAAAGCCGCGTCGTCCACGGGCCTTCGTGCATTGTGTTCGCGGGTTCGCAAGCGGCCCAACGTGAACCCAAGGACGAATTCGTCCTCGACAAAGTCGCAATCCGGGACGCTTCGGCCTCATTAATCTTTATGCGTCGAATGCTGAGGCGCCTCAGGCTTTCCGACGAGGGCGCTGAATATGTGACGATGGGAAAACTAGAAGACGCACGAACGGCTCGAGATGTGCAACCACATCCGAAGCATCCAAGAACCACTGCAAGGATGACGTTGAGCAGTTTAGGCGTTGCGGACCCCGAGGTCATTTGGATGTTCGCGCGCATACTTTACCCAATAATGGAATATGCCATTCTTGTGCTTATCCAGAAGCTTCCACGCTTGCTCATTCAAAGGCTCGACTGCTTTCTCGAGGGGTGAGCCGTGATACCATTGTGACCAGTCCTCAGTTCCAAGCTCGCTCCAGTATTGTAGCGCAAGACGCATGCGTCTCTAAAAATCGTGGCCAATTCAGGCGCGCCCAGCACTTCCAACCCGCGCGCGGTCTCCTCTGCCAAGGCCTCGTCGCGCCAGTTACCAAAATGCCAGCCCAAATCATCCAAAGTGAGCGAAACGTCAAGCTCATACGTGGCGGCCATCGCTCTGAATCCAACGGGAAGTCTCCGAATTTGAGCGATAAACTGCGGCGAGCCTCGCTTGGCAGAGATTCGCGTCTCCAACTCTTTCGCGAGCAGCGTGAAGAGATCGTCATCCGAACTGCTAGAAATAATCGCCAACGTAAGAGCGCTCATGGTCAGGACTCAGGGACATAAATGTCGGCGGACTCGACTGAGATTGATGCCCCCCGCCGTTCTCTGCTAGATCTCATTTTGTAATCACGAGCTGGTGTGGCTCCCAACTGCTGCATCCCCGCGCCGCAAGGATGATCGACTTGAACATAACGGCCAAGCTGTAAATGATGTAATGTTAGTTCAAAGGTTGAATAGACGCAGGTTGGCGGCATCAAAATGGCGACAAGTCGGGTTCGACAAATTGCCGCTTGGCTTCCCAGGTGCTGAGGCGTTGAGGGGAATAGAACGATTGCAAATGTGTTTTCTGCATCAATTGGGGCTGTTGCTCGCAGAATGCGACAGCACTCTGTGCGGCGCCGTGCTCGGACAAGGTCAGATGCACGAGTCGTACCCACGCCTGAGTCACGGTTTCGTGATAACCTCGCTCCAAGTCGTCTGGGGCTTTCCAGGCCGCAGCCAGCGCCGTGAGCCCGCTGCGGACTTTGGCGATGGCTTCATCAAGAGAATGACGCCGCAGGTAAAGGTAAGTGACCTTGATATGGTCGCGATGATGAAACTCGTCCAGGGTGCACGCCTCGAATGCGGCCAGAAAGGCGTCGTCGCTCATGCCATTGGCGGCTC
>DATENK010000222.1:0-6438 GCA_035275085.1 Verrucomicrobiia bacterium
GGGCAGTTTTTCACAGATGGAGATCGCGCATGTCCTGTTCATGGACATCGTCAGTTATTCGAAGCTGCCGATCGATCAGCAGAGCGAGTTGCTCGGGCAACTGAACCAGATCGTTCGCGGCACGGAACAGTTTAAGGCGGCGGAAGCAGCGGGAAAACTGGTCCGGCTGCCGACGGGTGACGGGATGGCGCTGGCGTTTTTGACCAGTGTCGATGCGCCGGTCCGGTGCGCGCTGGAAGTGGCGGAGGCGCTCAAAAACCGGCCGCACATCCGGCTTCGCATGGGTGTGGATAGCGGACCGGTCGACCTGATCATGGATGTGAACGACCGGCCGAACGTGGCCGGCGCCGGGATCAACATGGCGCAGCGCGTCATGGATTGCGGCGACGCCGGGCACATCCTTCTCTCGAAACGAGTCGCGGGCGATCTCGCGCAATACAGCAAATGGCAGCCGCACCTGCAGGACCTCGGCGAAGCGGAAGTGAAACACGGAGTGATCGTGTCGCTGGTCAATCTCTTCACCGAGAGCGTGGGCAACCCGGCCGTGCCCGAGAAAGTGCAACGCGCGAAGCGGCACGCGTTGCTCGTCGAGCGGAAGAAGCGCAATCGCGCGCTCGGCATCGGCGCGGTGGCGTTGCTCGTCGTTCTGGCGGCCGGCGGGATTTGGTGGTGGTCAAAGCGGCCACCGGCGCCGGAATCCCCGGCGAAGACCGCGGCGGGAGAAGACGGATCCCGCAAAGGCGCGACGGCGTCGCTGCCGGCGAAAAGCATTGCGGTTCTACCGCTGGAAAATCTTTCGGACGACAAGGAGAACGCGTTCTTTGCCGATGGCATCCAGGACGATCTGCTCACGAGCCTGATGAAGATCAAGGACCTGAAAGTGATCTCGCGCACCTCGGTGATGGGTTATCGCAACAAAAGCGCGCGCAATTTGCGCCAGATCGGGAAGGAACTAGGCGTAGCCAGTGTCCTGGAAGGCAGTGTGCGCCGGTCCGGGAACCGCGTCCTGGTAAATGTCCAGCTGATCGATACGGCCACGGACCAGCATCTCTGGGCCGAGCGCTACGATCGCACGTTGACCGATTCCATTTCGCTCCAGGGCGAGCTGGCTTCCGAGATCGCCGGGGCGCTTCGCTCAACCCTGACAGCCGAGGAAAAGGCGCGGGTCGAAACCAAACCGACCGATAACCCGGACGCGTATGTCGCTTATCTGCGCGGGCGGGAATTCCAGCTTCGGCCGGAGACCGCGCGCGAGAATTTGTTGAGCGCGGAGAGCTTCTACAAGGAAGCGATCGCGCTCGACCCGAAGTTTGTCCTGGCGCGAGCGCGGCTCAGCCTGGTGCAGGCGCTCATCTACGAGTATTTCGAGCAGACCAATTCAGTCCGGCTGGCCGAGGCGCGGAAGCACGCCGAAGAAGCGCTCCGCCTCGACCCAAATTGCGCCGAGGCCCATTCGTCCCTGGCCCGGTGCGCGCAAAACGTGAACGACGCCGCGACGACCCGGCGCGAGTTGGACACGGCGGTGCGCCTCGCGCCTAACGACGCGTCAGTCATCGTCACGGCGGCGGTGACCCAATGGGGCATGGGTTGGAACGACGAAGCGGTGGCCAATTTCAAACGCGCCACCGAGCTCGGGCCGCGGGAGCCGCGGAACTTTTATAGTTACGGAGTGTTACTGAAAGAGCTCGACCGAAAGGAAGAAGCGCGCGCCGCGCTGGACACGGCCCTGCTCCTGGCGCCGGAATCGGTTTACTTCCGCCTGCAACGGGCCGCCGCGGAGATATCCTGGACGGGCGATACTCAGCGCGCCCGCGCGATTCTGGCCAAGCTCCCGCCCGGGCAGGATCCCGATGGGCGCGTGACATCCGCCTTTTGCACGCTGGCCATTTACGAGCGCAATTTCCCCGAAGCGCTCCGCCTGCTGCAAGCCTACGCGGGCGAAACCCTGCCGATGGTGGATAGCGGCGGGTTCGGCGCGCAGGACACCAAGATATTTTCCGAAGCGATGATTCGTCTTTATGCCGGCGACTACCCGCGCGCGTATGAATGTTTCGATTCCGAGCGCGGAAAGGCCGAAGCCGAGGTTGCGATCAATCCGCAGTCGGCCAATCATCACAGCGGGCTGGCGCTGCTCTATGCCCAGATGCGTTGGACCGCGCCGGCGCTGGCGGAAGCGGCCCGGGCCGTGCAGCTCGGTCCGCCGGCCGATCCGTTTGCGAAGGTATGGTTCCACTTCAACCTGGCCCGCGCCTATACCTGGGCGGGGGAAACCGACCTGGCCCTGAAACAGATCGAGATTTTTCTCACCCTGCCGTGGGACTACAAGGTGAACAATTTCCGGCTCGATCCCGCGTGGGACCCGATCCGGAAAGATCCGCGTTTTCAGCGATTGCTCGAGACCAGGAAACTGTAGCGCGTCTGTGTGAGACGCCGATAACGATCCGCCGTCTGCACCCAGAACAGTGAGGATGATGGCTTACGGTGCCGTCGGTTTGTCCAGATCCTTCATGTTCGTGAACAGATTCTGTTTCGGATCGAGTTCAAGGTTTCGCTTATCGTCAACGACCTGGCTCTAGGTTCCTAGAGCCAGGGTTAGCATTCAACAAAGATTCCCACGTGACGAAGCGGTCGCCAGCCGAATGGATCTGCATTTTTGCACTGCCGAAAAGCCCATCGTCAAAGCGCAGAAAGTATGAGCGTTCAGCTGAGCTATCCCAGTGTTCGCGAGGTAACGACGCCGGCATCTCCATCGAATCTTTCGAAACATACCCGTCACCGGGCGCTTCGACAGACACACCTTCTCTTACTGCAAGGCCGCCGTTGATCGGCTCGATTTCTACGCGCCAGTCATACTGTTGCTGGTTCTGTCCTTTGTTGCTCCAGCACCGTAGCACAACCCGATGAGCACCTGCCGGATCAAGAGAGATCACGAGAGGAGAGCCGTTTTGCGCGATTGGATAATCCTTGGTTGGGACCTTATACAAAGATTCGCTTGGCCCAATTTTGTATAAACTAAAACGCACCGGGTTGTCAGGATTCGGTTGATGTCGCCCGCGACTCGAAGAAAGCGCGTAGTTGAAAACTCCACTGGATGTAACACGGTTATCGGCCGGAGGAATAATGCGGTATCCGGGCTTCGATACCTCAACGGACAGAGTAATGCCACTGATTCCGGAGATCGAGAACCTACCTCCTGCGTCGCTTTTTAGCGCATATTGCGATGGCTTGCCGCCGAATGCTTTGTCGTTCGCCGCAATTTGCACGTTCGCAGAGACGACCGGTGCGCCATTTTGATCCAGAACCTGTCCGAAGAATGTGATAGATGTATTGAACGCTTCGATAAACTTGCGCTGTTGAGTTTCAACAGACGTGCTCCTAGGCGTCGGAACGGTCGACGTCACCGACGCCGTAGCAGAAGTCGCCGGGCCGGTTCCTATCCCCAGTGACGACGCGGAGCTCGACCGCGTACTTGTGCTTAAAGGCTTTGGGCTAAACCACCATATTAGGAAAAGGCCACTGAGAAAAACTATACCGAAGACGCCAATCTTTTGATGACGCTTCATGGTGACGGTTGACTCGATACCGAGATATCGAATTGGTGCAGGATTTCCCGCCAGAATGGATAGGTCCGCTGCATGTTGAATTCCCATTCAGCACTATGTTCAGTGCCGAAACCGAATCCGCCTGAACCCATATTGACAACTGCATTAATACTGCCGCTTACCGACTGTTTTGTGCCTTCCGCGGCTGAGCGCGATTGCGTAACGTACCCTATCGCCTCGGGGATTGACGTGACCACTCGAACCGTGGTTAAACCTTCATATGTCAATTTTTTGCCAGGCGAATTCGATGGCCTATAGAAATAATTTGCGCTAACACGCGGCTGCGGTTTGAAGAACTCGTTGTTAGCGTTCCATTGACCAAGTGCGTAGTCGGCCGGTAAACCGAAATTAATCAGTTTTGTTCCACTCGGGTTCAGCTTGTTTGCGAGTCCGAACGTTGATCGCGTGGCTTGATCGGAGTCAGTATCGGGGGTTTCGTAATTGAAATCGACGATGTTTTGATCGTACGTCATCGCTGCGATGGCAGCGTTGCACAGCGCGTATCGCGTAATCTGCATCCCGGCCCGTAGGGCTGATCCACCCACGACATTTCCCATGCTATGAGCGACGAGATATTTGTTCGAGAACGGCAATGAATTGACAAAGCTTGCCAGCGCAGGCCCAGATAACCATGCCCTGTATTCGCTCGGGTTATACGTCGTTCCGCCTGGCACGAACAGATCCGCCGGGTTAATTCCATTATTTTCGCCATTAAAGGTTGGCCAATGAAAAGCGTAAAATCGGCCTTTGTAACCAAGGCGTTGCAGTCGTTTAAATGTTGTATCCGCCCATGTGAGATACTCTAAGTATGTCATGCGCCAGCCGTGAACAAAGACGATCGCATCATCAGAACCAGTAGGATCAATTTCTGGCGGCCACTGCCACGGGTCCCACGCCCACTGAAGAGCGGCAGGCTGCGGATTATCCCACGGGTCGGGAATTATTGGCGCTTCGACCGTAATCTTTGCTCGTTCATACATTCGCCTGACGTTCTTAAAGTCGAGCCATACGCCGGGCGTTTCCCCGATCCTACGTCCGTCTTTCCACAAGCTAATCACTAGTTCGCCTTTTCCTTCGCCGCTCGCCTCAAAGAGAAACCATGCAGCGGGAAGCGTTTTAGGAAGATTTGAGAAGGGCGAAGTCCTAACCCAAAATCCTTCCGGCGGAAAAAATGGTGCTCCGACGGCTACTTCTCCTAATGTGTCCCGGAATGGAGAGATAGTTAACGCGCTCGCGACCGATTCGTTGGTCAGGTGGTCGAGACCCGGCCTTGATGCTCGGTAAAGTTTGATTCTCGGATTGCCGGATGTTTGCCTCCATTCAAACGCTGCTTTGATCGATTCGGATTCAATGGCTTCCTCAAATCCGGAGAGGTTGACGTGCAGACGACTAAAATCTTCAAGATCCCGAATAGATCGGATAATGCCGTCTGCGTAGTCCGGTGCCACAGGAGGCACATGCTCGTCTGTGTCGCCGGCTGCGCCGTCGTCATCGTCATTCACCCAGAAGCGATAGGGTTTGTCTTGTGAAGTCTGATCGGCATCATGTATGGTGTGATCATCGAAACTCATTTCTCCGTCGCGATTGGCGTCTACCATTAGTTCGGCCGGAACTAGCATGATGCCATGGAGCTCCCATTGGGCTTGTGCGTTCGCGGGGTCTTTAAACCAGGCTTCGCCTACAATTGCGCCATTATCGTTCATGTCGGTAATGTTGGCGAGGTACCAGTCGTCCACGTTCGGGATCATCTCTTCCAAGCTAAACGGATACCATGTCTGATCCGCCTGGCGTTCCCAGAGCACAGGAACGTCGCCGTCCCAGCCTAGAATTTGCGGAGCTGGGACCGGCGACGCGGTTGGAGCCGGTGTCACGTCTGCCGGCGCAACTGCCGTGCGTTCATGATCGTTGACCGCCACAGGATAGAGGCCGTTTGCGCTGCCGGTGACTTGGTCCGCCGTTCCGGGCGTTCGGATCACCATTGTCGTGCCACGGGCGCCGACAACGATTCCCGCCTCGTTGATATCCGTCGGATCAAAGTCAACGTGCTGCCCATCGATCATGCTGCTTGTCGAAGCCGTATTAGCGATGCCCAGCATAGGCCCCGGCAAGATGCTTTTCCCGATGTAATGACGAGAAGAATTCGCCCGCAAAACGGTGTCGAGCGCTCCCTGCCACGCAAAAGACCAAAGAAAGTCGTGCGTAGTGAGTGTTGAGGTGGAAAAACTTAAAGCTACGGGTGACCCGGCGATGCCGGACCAGCGCTGCGCATTCAGGATATCATGATAAGAAGGTGCGAAGCCCGAAAGGGCATAGGCATTATCGCCGGTGTAGGCGCCCCCGTAGAGCTCGCCCGTATTGCTGATAGCGGTAAGATATGCTTGCTGCATCGAACCTTGCTGCATCGGTACCCAGCTCGGTTTTATCGGTCCGGCAATGTTGGTGGGTTGACTCGTATTAGCCGGCCAAACCAGACCATGCTGAAGGTCGTTGATTCCATTATAATTCCAACCCGGAGAAAGCGGAGTAGCATCACTTCGCCCGCTCCATCCCACGACCGTGCCATCGTCGTTCATGTCCTGCCCGACACAATCTTGCGAAGGATTTGGACAAATCAGCGGTTCAGTCACACCGCCTTTCCAACGTACGGGAAAATATAGACCCATCATCACCCACCCTTTGTTATTGATTCGCCTCGGAAAAGTCTCTTTGCCCAGATCGATGATTGCATAGCGATAAGGCGGGGCTGGGCTTGTGGTTGGGGTTGCCGTCGGCGACGGAGTCGCGTCCGGTAAAGGCATGGGGGCAGGAATAGGCGGCCGTCGATATACAGCTGCGA
>DATENK010000223.1:0-5479 GCA_035275085.1 Verrucomicrobiia bacterium
AATTGATTTTTCCCGCCAGCCGTTGTCCCGTGTGGGGCGGATGGAACAGAGCGGACCGGCCCCAAGCTCGCAGGAGGCAAAGCCCAAGGCAGCCCGGCCACGTCGTGTCTGGAAGACGTGCCTCCGCGTTCTACGCGTGACTGTTCTGACGCTCGTCCTCGTCATCGTCGCGTGCCTCATCTATCTGGCGCAAATCGGCCTGCCACCGACCCTCCAGGCGCAGCTTACGGCCCGCCTGCGGCAGCAAGGCTGGGAAGTGCAGTTCAGCAAAATGCGGCTGAGCTTTTCACGCATGGGAATCATCGCCGAAAACCTTTACCTGCGTCGCGCAGCCGGCCCGCAAATCTACGTCGGACGCGCGCAATGCCGGATGCGGGGCAGCGCCTTGCGCCGCATGAAATTGGAATTGGCGACGGTGAAACTTTCCGGAGCGCGCGTGATCTGGCCGCTCGAGAAAACCCATGAACCTTCCAGCACTTTTCTTTTAAACAACGTTCGCGGCGAACTGTACTTCCAGGAAAACGATGTTTGGGACCTACGGAACCTGAGCGCCACAATGATGGGCGCGCGCGTAAACATCAGCGGAACGCTCACCAATGGTTCGCTGTTACGCGATTGGCGCGTGCCGCAATTGCGGAGCGGAGTCCGTGAAGACAATCTCGCGCGCTGGCGGGCTTTCCTCAACGCCGCCCATCAGATCCACTTCGAAGGCGCACCGGAGATCGTGACGCGCTTTGATGGCGACGCCGCGCGGCTTGATGAGTCTCGCGCGAACCTCACCATCCATGTGCCCGGCGTGACATCTCCCTGGGGGAGCGGCAGCAATCTGCTCATTTCGGCACATCTGAACCATGAGCCTGCGGAAGCCGATCATGCCTTGGACCTCGACATCCTCTTTGAACAGGGCAACACTCCGTGGGCTCAGGCAACCGCATTCCGATTCAAGACCACGATTGGAATGGACTTCGCGAATCTCATTGCGCCTACGAACCTGATCGCTCTTGTTGAGACCAAATCGGTCAGCGGTCCATGGGGAACGATCGAGCTCATCGCAGGCGAAGTCCTCTTGAGCGGTAGCCCCTACACAGCGCCCGGACTACAAACTATTTTTAATTTAAAGACCGGGCCGTTGCGCCACCAACAATTTGAAGCAGCCGGCGGCGAAATTCGCGCAAGCGCATGGCATAACCGTACGAACTGGTTTGTTGCGGCCTTACGCGATCTTGCGGCCACGAATCGACCGTTGAATGTCCGGCTCGAACAAATCCCCGCCGAACTAGATCTTTCACTGTCTGCGGCAAAAGCAGGCGTCGTTGATGCCGAAGAATTATTGATTCGGACCAAGTGGCATTGGCCGATCACTCGTATCGCCGTCGAAGGCAAGATCGAAGAAGGCGGCCTGCGCGGTGCGGGGAGTTTTAACGCCACGAATCGGCAGGCAGAATTCTCGGCCACGAGTGACGTTGATCCGCATCGTATCTCGCCGCTATTGCCGGAGAGCGCACGCAACTGGCTCACTAATTACCAGTGGCAGGCCGCTCCTAAAGTTCAGGTCAACGGGCAACTCACGCTGCCTGTGACGACAAACAAACTGAATTGGACGGCCGACGTGATGCCGCATGTGTTTGCCGAAGGAGCCTTTGAACTCGGCCCATGCCGCTATCGGGCGGTGGCGATGGACAGCGCAAAATCCAAATTCTGGCTTAGCAATTCCGTTTTCTGCCTGCCGGCATTGGAATTGCGCCGTGGTGATGGTTCCGCGCGCGGAACGTATACTTCGATGCCCGCCACACGCGACTTTCACTGGCTCATTTCGAGCCGAATGGATCCGAAGATTCTGCGTCCGTTGTTTCCTTCGGACGCTGAGCAACAGGCATTCGGGCTGGTTGAATTCGGTTCGTTGCCGCGAATCAGCGGCCAGCTGTGGGGGCGTTGGGGCGATCCATCCCGCCTCGGCGCGATCGCCAGTGTCGAAGTGACGAACTTTACGGTCCGCGGACAAGCGGCCCAAGTCGCGCGCGCGGGCATCACATTCACCAATATGGTCTTGGACATTGTCGAACCAGAAGTCATCCGCCCGAATGAACAAGGCAACGCATCGCGCATATCGATCGATCTGGCAGACCAACGCATTTACTTTACGAATGTCCACGGCAACCTTGACCCCTACGCCGTTTCGCGCGCTATCGGCCAAAGCGCCTCAAATGCGATCGCGCCCTATGTCTTCTCTGTGCCGCCCGAAATCACCGTGAATGGCGTGCTCGATATCAAAAGCGGACGACGCGAAGACGACATGCATTTCCTCATCAATGGCGGGCCCTTTTATTGGGACCCATTTCACGTGCATCGCATCGGCGGTCGAATCCATTGGGCGGGCTATAATCTTTTACTCAATGACCTCGTCGCGCAACTGCACGGCGGGCAAGCCAGCGGCGACGCCAGATTCGAGATCGCCACCAACGGCCCAACCCGGTTTCAATTCCATACCGAATGGAGCGATATCGACTTGCGTTCGCTCATCAAAGATCTTTCCACAAAGACAAATAATTTGGAAGGCATCGTCCGCGGCAATTTGCAGATCACCAGCGCGAATACCGGCAACCCAAAAAGTTGGAATGGCCGCGGCATGGTCGAACTCAAGGATGGCTTGCTATGGGACTTTCCGATGTTCGGCGTATTCTCCCCCATGCTGAATGCATTCGTCCCGGGTCTGGGGAACAGCCGCGCGCGCGACGGTGCCGCGTCCTACATCATTACGAACAGCGTCATTCACACGACGGATTTGGAGATTAACGCTACTGCCATGCGCATGCGGTTCAGCGGCACGATCGATTTCGATCGGCGCATCGACGGCCGGATGGAAGCCGAGCTATTGCGTAATACGCCGGTGATCGGCCTTGTGATCAGCAAGATACTGTGGCCGGTGACGAAGCTCTTCGAATACAGAATCACGGGGCCGCTCGAACAACCAAAGACTGAGCCGCTTTACGTGATTCCGAAGATCATCCTGTTCCCGTTTTCGCCAATCAAGTCCATCCGCGAACTGATAGGCGCCGGTCAGGAATGAAGCGGCTGGGGGACCCTCCGATTCGCTAGGGCGAGGCGTCCCCGCCTTATGCCGGCGATTCTCCAACCTGGAAACGCACGAAGCGACGAACCATAATGTCATCGCCAAGTTGCTTGCCAATGGACGCCACGTGGTCCTTCACCGAAATTTCGCTGTTCTTCTTTACGAAGCCTTGATCGAGCAGGCAATAACCCTGGTAAAACTTCTCGAGCTTGCCTTCGACAATCTTCGTGATCGCTTGCGGTGGCTTGTCTTTGACCTGCGCCGACGCGATCTCGCGCTCCTTATCCAGGATGGCTTTGTCGACTTCGTTGCGGGAAACGACGTACGGATGCGCCGCCGCGATTTGGAGCGTAATATCGCGGACTAATTGCTTAAAATCGTCCGAACCGACCGTGGCTTCCTTCGTCGCGCCGACTTCTACGAGCACGCCGACTTTGCCCCCCGTATGAATGTAGCCGGCAATCATGCCGTTGCCCCCGACTTCGAGACGTTGATGACGGGAGATCCGAATGTTCTCACCGATCTTGGCGACCTGCTCGATGCGGCCGGCTTCGAGATCGGCTTTCGGATTTTGCGTGAGCGTTCGCGCGGCTTCTTCGCAAAATGCTTTGAAACCTTCGTTGCGCGCCACGAAATCCGTTTCGCAATTGACTTCGAGGAGGGTGCCCATTTTCGCCCCGGGCGCGATGTAATGCACGATCAATCCCTCCTTGGCTTCGCGTGCGCCTTTGGTTATCGCGGTGGCGGCGCCCTTCTTGCGAAGGATGTCGACCGCAACTTCCAGATCGCCATTTGCTTCGGTGAGCGCCTTTTTACACGCCATCAAGCCGGCCCCGGTCATTTCGCGGAGCTTGCCAACATCTGCTGCAGTAAACTGTGACATAACGATTAGTTAAAAGGTTAAGGTTAGGCCGGAACCGCCGCCGCTTCCGTGGTCTCGGCCGGGGCGCCCTCTTCCGGAGGACGCGTGCGATGGCGCGCATCGAACTCGCCGCGGCCATCATTGATCGCCTGCACAACTGCGGCCAGCACCACTCGCACGGAGCGGATCGCATCGTCGTTTCCAGGGATCGGGTAATCCACAAGGTCGGGATCACAGTTGGTGTCCACCAAAGCAATGAGCGGAATCTTTAAGCGCCGCGCTTCGGCGACCGCGTTGTGCTCGCGCTTGATATCCACGACGAACATCGCCCCGGGATATTTCTCCATGGCCCGGATTCCTTCGAAATATTTCACGAGCCGGGCGGCTTCGCGGCGCAGGGCGGATTGCTCCTGCTTGACAAGCGCGGCCATGCTCCCGTCGGTCTCCATCTTTTCGATCTTCTTGAGGCGTGCGATTGACCTTTTAATGGTGCTGAAGTTAGTGAGCGTGCCGCCGAGCCAGCGTTCAGTGACGTAGAACTGGCCGCACAATTTGGCCGCTTCGCGCACCGCTTCCTGCGCCTGCTTTTTCGTGCCCACGAAAAGCACGTTGCCGCCTTTGCGCGCCAGGGTGGTCAGAAAACTGCACGCCTGGTTAAGTTGCGCGACGCTTTTGCTGAGGTCGATGATATGAATGCCATTGCGGGCATCGAAGATGAAGGGCTTCATCTTCGGGTTCCAACGTTTGGTCTGGTGTCCGAAATGGACGCCAGCTTCGAGAAGTTCTTTTAAACCAATAGTCTGCACTTGTTTCCTTTTGTTAAAAGCTCGCGGCTTTGTCGCCAACGAACCATCTCGCGGAAAGACGAGATTGTGTCAGGTGTTATTATGGCCCCCCTGAATCACACGATCCCGGGATTTACGGCCGTTTTCCAGCCGCACAACCTAGCAGAGTCCAGCCCCCGCGCAATGGCTATTTTGTGGTGAATTGCCAGGCCGGCAGGCGTCTGTTTTAATCTCAGCATGGGAAAGCAGCAGGTAGATGATGCCTTGCGGGAACAGGCGAGGCGGTTATTTAAAGCGATAAACGACAATGACGTAACGACTGTGCAAGAAATCGCACGCGCATACCCCGAAATCTTAAAGTGGGAGACGAGTCCGGGAACTGTCTTCCATATTGTAGCCATGCAAAAGAGCAGTCTGGAAATGATGCAATGCTTTCTGGATCTGGGATTTGCCGTGGACGTATCGACCAACGGGACAGCAACACCGCTATGGTATGCAGCGCAACGGGATGGCTCCGATGAGGTGGTCAAGTTTCTGATTGAGCGCGGGGCGAATGTGAATGCGGGCGCCGGCGAATGGGCGACGGTGCTTCATTGTGCGGCGAACGCGAACCGGCCGAGAGCGGTTCGGTTGCTGCTTGAGCATGGCGCGGATCCCGGGTTTGAAGATGTCGAAGGGGAAACGCCATTGGCGTTGGCCACACGCCGCAAGTTCGAAGAGGTGATCGCAGTTTTACAAGAGTTCGAGGCCCCGATGGTCGGA
>DATENK010000224.1:0-3475 GCA_035275085.1 Verrucomicrobiia bacterium
TGCTCAATTCGCCGCGGCTGAACTTCTACTTTGCCTGCTTTACGGAGGCGAGTTTGATTGGCGTCGCCGCGCTCATCGCCGCCGTGTTTCGGCATGGCATGTTCGAACAACTATACTGGCGGGCATTGGATGCGGCGTGGGGCGTGGCGGCAGTCGGTCCCATGTTGGTTGGTTTTGGATGGACCCTCCGCAGTGATGGCGCATTTGCCGCGAATATCCGCAGGTTTTTCGAACATGTGATTCGCCCGGTGTTCGGTGGATGGTCATTGGTGCAATTAGCAGTCATCTCCTCGCTCGCTGGCATATGCGAAGAAGCGCTGTTCCGAGGGGCGTTGCAGGGCGGGCTGGTGGACCTGTTTGGGACCGGGCCCGCGCTGTTGGTTGCGAGCGGGGTTTTCGGTTTGGCGCACCCTGTAAGTAAACAATATATTGTTGCGGCAGCGATCATCGGTTTTTTGTTGGGTGAACTGCTCATCATGACCGGCAATTTACTGGCGCCTATCGTCGCCCACGCGGTGTATGACTTCTGCGCGCTGGTTTGGTTTCTGCGTTTCCACCGCGGCGACCCGCGCTAGGCAAAGTGCAGCTGGGCGAGGATCTTTTCCTGGAGCACCAATTGCGCGACATAATGCGCTACACCAGTCAGTGCGAAGAACAGGAACGAGCAGGTCAAATACACGCCCAAAGCATTTGAGGGGTCTGGCCTCAACACCCGGGGAACGCCGCGGTATAATACCGCCGCACCGAGGATCGCGCCCAACCCCCAGCAGATCCATGTATTCACGCCTGGCAGGCCATCGAACATGCGGACCAGATAAACGGGCCCGAGCGAATACGACAGCGTCGCAAAAGTCTCCTTGAAGCTGTGGCGCCTGTGGAAACCTTGCGTCACCTTCTTGAACAGGAAAGCGCCTACCACAGCCGTTAATAAGCCCAGGCATATCTGGGCCCCCGCGTAACGAACGGCAAGGTCCTGTTCGAGTTTGACTCTGCGCTCGACAATTCTCCCTTTATCATAGCCCAGCTTCATCATGCCCCACGTTTCGACAGCAGTCCCGAGGAGAAGAAGTGGAAGCAGGTAAGTCAAAAAAACTGAAGCCACGCTGTGCGAGTTCTGTTGAATCTTTTCCCAGGTATTATCCGGGTCGAAAATAAGGAGCAATGCTTTGATCATTCGGCGCTTTCTGTGTAGCCGCGTAGCCTTGATATGACAACTTACTTTTCCTGCAGTTCAATCTCGCCTGTCCAACCCGATGACGGAGGATGCGCACGAAGTTGCTGCAATTGGGAAAGATAAAACCGTGTCGGGCCATCGTCAGGCTGCAGCTTGAGCACCCGGCAAAAAGCAGTCTCGGCGGCGTCAAAGTTTCGAGAAGTGAAATGGTTGAGCGCTTCGGCGAAAATCGAGTGCCACTCAGTACGCGAAGCGAGGAGTTCGTGGACTTCGAGAGCTTTTTCGAAGCCCTTGAGCCGGAAGCGGCCGACATAGCGAAACTTGAATTTGTCCGCCACGGCCAATTGCGCGTCGCCGGAGGCGAGGATGCGCGTGCCCAGATGTTTATTGAGGCCTTCCAAGCGCGAAGCCAGGTTGATGCTCTCCCCAATTGCCGTGTAGTCGAAGCGTTTGGCGCTGCCAAAATTCCCTACGTCTGCTACGCCGGTGTGGATACCGATACGCGTTCGAAGGACAATCGCGTCCGCCGCTCGGAAATTCGCGACCCGGTCTTGGAGCAAAAGTGCGGTTTGGAAAACGCGCTGCGTGTGATCGCGCTGTTCGATGGGCGCATTCCAGATCGCAAACAACGCGTCGCCGATTAGCTTTACAAGAAAACCGTCAGTCGCATAAACGCACGAGATCGCTTCTTCAAAGTAGTTGTTCATCAACCGGGCAAGCTCCGCGGAGTCCATGCCTTCGGAAACTCTCGTGAAATCCGCGATGTCGGTAAACATGATGCTAAGGAGCTGCTTTTCGGCGCCGGGCTTCAGCAGTTCGCGACGACGAAGGAGCTGTTTGACCCGCACAGGTGAGAGGTGGCGGGCCAAGCTTTGTTCCAGGAGCTTGTTGTCGAGGTAGAGCCGGAATGATTGGTAAACGACTGCCAGCGCAAGCGCCACGGGCAGTTGTACCGCGACCGGGATAAGCCACGGAAACCAAATGTGCGCGTTGCGAAAAGTAAGATACGAGAGGGCCAGCACCACACTTGCAGTCACGATCGCGGCGCCCACCGCAGCCCAGGGTCGAAGGTGCGCAAGGGCAATACCCGCGACCAAACCAATCAACGCGACCATCCAGCTTTCGGCGGTTGAGCGGCGCAGCCAATCGCCTCGGATGAGATTCAGGAATTGCGTCGCCTGAATTTCCACGCCGGACATGAATTGATTCTCTTTGATCCAAAGGCTGTATGGAGATCGGTATTCGTCTTTGCGTTCCCCGGCGAATTTAGTGAATAGGCGCGCGCCGATAAAAACGACTTTGTCTTTGAAAACATCCAAAGGTGCTTCGAGCGCGCGTTCATAACCGATGTGGGGAATGTCGCCGGGCGGGCCGTAATAATTGATCCAAGCTTCTCCCGGTGGAGATATCTTCGCGGCGGCCTGGCTTAACGATGGCACAAGATCGTCCGGCTGCTTTTGCAAATGTTTGCGCACGACCAAATCGTGGCTGGCATCCAGTTCCACTGAGCCGATGTCCGCGGCGGCGTCGGCGAGCGCGTCGAAGGGCGGGATGATGCGTCTCATGCCGAGGCCATGCAGTCCTGTCCCCGAACGCGCCGGATCAGCTCCGAGAAACACGGTGCCGTTTTCGCGGATAGCGCGCGCAAGATTAGTGGTAGCGGCGGGATTTGGTCCCTCGCCAGCGAAGTGAATATCGAACACCACGGCTTTACTCCCTGCGGCCGTGAGCCGGTCCAGCAACTTCGCATGGAGATTGCGGTCCCAGGGTTCGGTCAACGATTGGTTAAGCGCCGTGTGCGAATCCTCATCCATGTAGATGATCAACACTTCGGTAGGTCTGAGGATTGGGCGAAGTGCAAACAGGAGATCGTAGCTGGCAAATTTCAAACCGTTGCCGAAGGAAAATTCGACGAGGAGGACACCGAGCGCCGCGACGATAAGGCCAACGATCAGTCCAGCCAGAATGTTTGGCTTGTTTGTCATCGCTCTAGCGGACATGTGCAGTTGTGTGCGGTTTGTGCACCACCTGAGATTTTTTCATTTTTGCGCACGAGGGTGCACGCAAGTGCACAGAGGTGCACATAGGGGCAAAAACGCTTGGGTTTTGTGCAGTCGGTTGCGGATGAATGGATTGTAGGGACTGTTTATAATCCGCGAACAACGCTACATGAGGCGAAGGAAAGAACACCGGCTCACCGGCTAAACTCCGATTTAATCCGGACGTTCCGGTCGAACCTGCGAACTTGAGATGTAGCGCATCTCGCACGGGCGCGAGTATACACCCGGTTTTTTGTTGGAA
>DATENK010000225.1:0-9002 GCA_035275085.1 Verrucomicrobiia bacterium
CCGTTACAAAAACGTTGCCGCTGGCGTCGACCGCTATTGCTGCGCCGAGGTTGTAGTAGTTGGTCCACAGCGACGCGCCCGCGCCCGAATAGGCAATCGTTGCGGAAGACTCCATCACGAAAACGTTGCCGCTGCCGTCGACCGCTATTGCGGTGCCAGAGACGCCGTTGGTCCAGAGCGGCACGCCCCCGCTCGAATACTTGATCGTCGAACTCCCCGTTACAAAAACGTTGCCACTCCCGTCCACCGCCACGGCGGAAGCGATCTCCCACGCGTATTGCGCGTAGCGGTTGGTCCATAGCGACACGCCCGCGCCCGAATACGCGATCGTCACGTAATCAGAACGGCCATCGCTGCCGACTGACTCCCCTGTCACAAACACGTTCCCGCTGCCGTCCACCGCCGCAGCGTGGGCTACGCTATAGCCGTTGCCGGGTCCGTGGTAGCGGTTGGTCCATAGCGCCACGCCCGCCACCGAATACCCGATCGTCGCGTAATTATATATGCCTCTGCTGTCACCCGAATAGCCGGTTACAAACACGTTCCCGTTACCGTCCACCGCCACGGCACTGGCGTTGTCGTAACCGTTCGCAGGCCCGTTGTAGCGGTTGGTCCACAGCGGCACGCCCGGGCCCGAATACGCAATTGTCACGTAATCATATTCGCCTCCGCTCCCAACTGAGGTTCCCGTCACAAACACGTTGCCGCTAGCACCCACTGCCACGGCGGCGGCTCCGTCAAAACCGTTGCCCGTTCCATTGTAGCGGTTGGTCCACAGTGGCACGCCCGCGCCCGAATACGCAATTGTCACGAAATCAAGATTTAATCCGCTGCCATATGAAGTCCCCGTCACAAACACGTTGCCGTTGCCGCCCACCGCCACGGCATTGGCCTGGTCCGTCAGGTTCGCCGGTCCGTTGAAACGATTGGTCCACAGCGGCACGCCCGCGCCCGAATACGCAACTGTCGCGTAATCCTCATTGCCTCCGCTGCCATATGAGGTTCCCGTCACAAACACGTTGCCGTTGCTGTCCACTGCCGCCGCTCTGGCTTCGTTATACCCGTTGAATGGTCCGGTGTAGCGGTTGGTCCACAGGGCAACGCCCGCTCCCGAATACGCGATCGTCGCGTAATCATATTCGCCTCGGCCCCCAACTGAGATCCCCGTCACAAACACGTTGCCGCTGCTGTCCACCGCCACTGCTTTGGCTTCGTCCCACCAGTTCCCCGGTCCGTGGTAGCGGTTGGTCCACAGCGGCACCCCCGCGCTCGAATACGCGATCGTCGCGTAATCATAACCTGAAGAGCCCGTCACGAAGACGTTGCCGCTGCCGTCCACGGCCGTAGCGGTCGCTGATCCGATGCAGCGGTTGGTCCACAATGACACGCCCGCGCCCGAATACTTGATCACCAGCATGTGTGACCCGCTGCCGGCCTGACTATCCGTGGAGCCGGCCACGATGACGTTACCGGTGGCATCGGTCACGACTTTGTAGGCTCGGTCTTCGGTTAGGCTCTCAGACCCGGAGCGTTGCACCCAGGCTTCCGTTACGGCGGCATGGGCTGGCTCAGGCCCGAACGCAATCGCAGCGAACGCCAGGAAACCGGTCCAAAGCCAGGGACGGCGGAAGATAAGATTGGCGATCGTTCGAGCGTGAACCCCGCGGCCGGCCGAAATTGAGTTCGTTTTCATCGCGTTTGTTCTTCAGGCGACGAGTGCCTGGTATTTGTCGTCTCATCGGTCCAAGGCGTTTTCCGCCCCCCAATCACGCCACGAGTTTTGGAAAACTTTACGGAGAGCGAGTTAATCCACCCAATCCAATCCCAAGGTGTGGAGTTGCTTGCGTATCTCGGACAGATCCCACACTTGCAGGCGCCGGGCATCCACGCTGACTGCGAGGTGAAGTCCATCGGGACTGAGGGCGAGGGGGAGCATTCCTTTGGGCAGCAGCAGCAGCGCCTCGATCGTGCGCGCATCGTAGAGGCCGGCGTCGTGCCAATCTTTGTGGAGCCAGAGCGTGCCGGCGTCCGGCGTGTAGAGCACGCGGCAGAAATTCGTCAGCGTGCGCGTGCGCTGCCAGGTTGTCGTGTTCCAGAATGTCACTAAGCTTCCGTCGCTGAACGATCCGATGGCCACTTCTTCTCCACGAGGTGAAAACTGGAACTGGCCGAAGGAAACCGGGTGCGTGAGTTTGGCGACCTCTTCCAAATGTGGGAGCCGATAAACATACAGCGACTTTCCATAAGGGCGCCGAATTCCCAGCCACCGTCCATCCGGTGAAACGCCGTTGATGCCCGGGCTGGTGGGCACCCAGCGCCGGCTATCCTGCCCGTTTTCTTCCGGCGCCAGAATTTGTGAGCCTTCGGAACTGGTCATCACCATGGAGTTGGAGACGGGGCTGAGAGACGTCAAGCCTTTGGGGATGCGCAACGGCAACCGCGTCAAGACGGGCGGAGCGGCCGCATTCGTCGGGGGACTCAACCGCCAGCGAATGCAGGCAGAAGTGCCTTCCCTGGGGCTGCCGAGCATCTCCTGCCCATCCGCGGTGAAAGACAAATCCACCCTGTAGCCGTTGGTTTCGAGCGCGCCAGGCCCGCCGCCGGACAAATCCCACACACCGATCCGCTTGTCGCCCGACGCCGCCAGCCAGCGGCCATTTGGCGAAATCGTCCCCCAGCGCACACCGATGCCCAGGTCTTCTGCAAACTCGCGATACGCCGTCCGTTGCTCAAAGGTGTGCAGTTGCACGCTGGTCTCGCCATTCAGCGCCCAATGCCGGCCGTCCGCGCTGAACTGAAAACGATTGCCGTTCAGATCGGCCGTGAAGAGCCGGTGCTTCGTTCGGGCGTCCCAGCAAACAATCTCCCGTTCCCAGCCGCCCGTGAAGAGGTAAGCGGCGTTCGGGCTGAAGACCGCGGACCTTGCCGAGGATTTATGCCGGCCCAGCAGTTCGCTCTCGCCGGTCTGGGCGTCCACCCAGTGGATTGCGCCGCCACTATCTGGCACAACCAGCGATCGCCCGTCCGGATGCCACGTCATTCCGTTTATCGAACCTTCGAAGGGGCGAGGCCGAGACACCAATGCCGGCGCCTCGGGATTTGTCGCGTCATGCACCTCGAACTTCCCCCCGGGCCACACGAGGGCGGCGAATCGGTCGCCTTTCGGCGAAAAGCTCAGGCGGACGGCCGCGCCTGCCCGCGGGAACCGTGTAAGTTGCCGGCCATTCTCCAGATTCCAGGTAGCCACCGCTTCCGAGGTTATCTTTGCGATGACGCGCGGCAGTCGCGGATGGAAAGAGAAGACGTCAGCCACCACGTTCCGCAGCAGCAGCACGCGCTTCTGACTCGCCACTTCCCAGACTTCCCAATCCGCGTGCCGGCCACCATCCGGATAATCGCGTTTCACCGCAAGGAAGCGGCCATCGGCACTCCATAGCTTTCCGTACGTCGGCAGGTTCGTGCTCGCAGGCAACGTCGCCAGCAGGCGGTTGTCCGAGACGGCGCGAATCTCCACCGGCTCCCGACCGCGGCCGAGCGCCAGGCGCTCAAACGATGGATCGAGGTACGCGTAAGTGGCATCCGCGCCAAACGACAATTCCCGCTCGAAGCGCAGATCAGGCAGCGCCAGTGCGACGATCACTTCGCGCCGCACCTCGACCGAGTTCGAAATGGCCGCTGCCCGCCGCAGGGCATCGAGCGCCCGAACCCGATGGCCCATCTCGCCGCTGACCATCGTGGCGCGCGCCTGCTCCAGCAGGGCAATGTAAAGCTGCTGTTGGGTTGCGCGTTCAGCGGATTCGGCGCGGGCGCGCAACGCGGATTCCTGCTGGCGCGAAGACTCGGCTTCCTGACGCGCGGTCTCGGCGGCTTTCTGCGCATAAACGGCGACGCGCCTGGCTCCAGTCGCGACCACCGCCTGCCAGGTGCTGACGCCAATGCCCGCGAGCAAAGCCACCGCAACTACTGCCCCGGCAGTGAAGACGACTTTGTTCCGCTGCCATGCCTTCTGCAATTTGTAGGCCGCGCTCGGCGGACGGGCGGTGACCGGCTCATTCGCCAGATACCGCTGGATGTCCGTGGCCAGCCCATTGGTCGTTTCGTATCGGCGTGTCCGATCTTTCTCCAGGCACTTCATGACGATCCAATCCAGGTCGCCCCGAAGTTGGTGCACGAGTCTTGCCACATCGGTTTGCCGGCGTTTGCCTGCGGTGGTCCTGGCATCGCTTGACAAGGTGTTCAGTTTGGTAGAAGGCCGCAGTGGTTCCTTCTCCCGGATGATCTGCCGCAGTGCGTCGAGCCCACCCTGCATCATCTCCTTCGCATCAAATGGCGTCTGGCCTACCAGAAGTTCGTAGAGCAACACCCCCAGGCTGTAGATATCCGCGCGCGTGTCGATGTCCAGTCCGCTCATCTCCGCCTGCTCGGGGCTGATGTAGGCCGGTGTGCCGATGAAATGCTGAAACTGCGTGAACAGCGTCTTGTCCGTCAGCTCCTGGTGCGTGGCCTTGGCGATGCCGAAGTCGATCACCTTTGGCACCGGCACGCCGTCGTGCAGCGTCACGAGGATGTTCGAGGGCTTGATGTCGCGATGGATGATGCCCTTCTGATGCGCATGCTGGATGGCCTGACACACAAGGATGAACAAGTTCAGCCGTTCGCGGGTGGGCAACTGGTTCTGATCGCAGTAATCGGTGATCTTCATGCCCCGGACCAACTCCATGACAAAGTAGGGCCGTCCGCTGTCGGTCACGCCCGCGTCGAAGATCCTGGCGATGTTTGCATGGTCCATCATCGCGAGCGCCTGGCGTTCGGCCTCGAACCGGGCGACAATCTGGCGGCTGTCCATGCCCGGTTTGATGATTTTGATTGCGACGCGGCGCTTGATCGGCTCGCGCTGTTCTGCCATCCAGACTTCGCCGAAGCCACCTTCGCCAATCTTCTCGAGCAGCTTGTAGCGGTCGAGCATAGGCGCTTGGGCTTGCTGAGATTGGACTTCGCTTCTGCCGTCCTGCACGGCCGGTCCCGCCAGGAGGCTGTCGTTGGAAAAGTGTTCCTTGAGCAACTCCTCCACCTTTCGGTACAGAGCGGCATCGCCGGCGCAGGCCGCCTCCAGATACGCCGCCCGAGCCTCAGGCGTGCTCATCTCCAGAGCTTCCAGAAAAATTTTACGTTCTGTCACGATTCAATGCTGTTGACCGGGGATCGACACGACCGCGCTCTTTACGGGCGAGATTCACGGGCAAAACACGCCATGGGATCTGCACTATTTTTCAGGACCCATGCGTCGAGTTCGAAAGGGACGCGCGGATGGTGCGCTTTAACCACGCCCGGGCGAAAGCCCAATGCCGGTCCACCGTGCGCGGGGCGAGCTCGAGAGCGTCCGCAATCTCGGAAATGGTCATGCCGACGAAGTAACGCATTTGGACCACTTCTGCCGCCTGGGGATCTTCGAGCTCAAGAACCGCCAGGGCATCATTGACGGCCAACAATTCCTCGGACGGCACTGTCATGGCAATACGCGACTCATGCAGTTCGTCCCGGGCCTGGTTGGCGCCGTGTTTGAGGCGCTGCTTTCGCCGGGCGTTGTCGATGAGGATCTGCTGCATCGCCGTGGCGGCGGCCTTGAAGAAATGCCGGCGATTGGCAAAGTGCTCGTCGCCCTCGCCGGCGATCTTGAGCCATGCTTCGTGAACAAGAGCCGTGGGCTGCAGAGTCTGGCCAGCTTTCTCATTAGCCATACGGACCACCGCGAGCTTGCGCAACTCCTCATAGACCAAAGGCAGCAATTGAGCGGCCGCCTTCGGCTCGCCCGCTTCAATGGCATTGAGCAACTGCGTAACCTCAGACATGGGCAGCATTATAGCTGGAGTCCCCGCGCGAGAGCGAGTTTCAAGGTGATGACGCCAAAAAGGCTAAGCGCATCGGCTTTTATGCAATTCGTCAGTTCTGCTTCGCCGACAAATGAACGCGGACGGTTGCATCTGGCTGCAAGATTGTCTTCGTCGTTTTCGTCACTGAGCGCAGGTTTGGGACTTCAAGTCATAAGGCCGGCAGTCATTTCAACGTGCATCCGAATCGCAGCGACTTTTTCGATTGGAGGCGCTTTAATTTGCTCATCAGCAATTTGCATCATGCGTACAGGTTCTGGGATGCGCTGGCTCCGCACCATGCAGCGATTGAGGAGAACTATCTCGATCGGGCGTGTCTGCGGCGGATCATGGGTGACGTTCAGTCTCGTGTTCTGATTGTGGGCGCCGGGCAGGGACTGCTGGTGGAGGAGTTGCAATCGCAGGGTTTTGAGTGCGGGGGGGTGGATCTCAGTTCCGAGATGATCAGTTACGCGAAGAGCCGACGAGGACTCGACCTGACCCAAGCGGATGCGTCGGCAATCCCACTGGGCGATGCTACGTACGAAACGATCATTTACGCGACGGGAGTGATTGATTTCAACGATGACGAGAGCGCGATTGGTAGAATATTCAATGAAGGTCGACGAGTGCTGAAACCGGGTGGAAAAATCTTCGTCGGGTTTTATCGTTTGAGCCCGGGGCTCGAATGTTTCCTCGAGCGGCTTGGATTGCTCAACAAGCATGTGTTACGTCAACGCGAGTGCCTGGAGACCTATCTGCTGAGTCCGGTGCAGATGATTCGATGGGTGGAGAAACACGGACGCACACGTTGGTTGGGCGCTGCCGCCCTGGTGTTTCGGTGGGCGGTGTTCGGCCCAGTTCGCGAGAAGGCGACCACGTTAAAGATGCAGCGAATTGTTCGCAGAATGGATGATCCTCAGGCATTCATCCAGGCCGCGCCACAAACGCAGCCCTATCGAAATGAAGCGGAGATTCGAAGACTGTTTAGCAGGTTAGCGATTCGGATTAAGGAACTGCGGACGTTCGCTACTTGCTGGATTGCGCAAATTTGACCCCGCTTCAAAGATCCCGTGGCAATTACAGCGACGTCAGGGATTGTTTCGAAGACTGGCGGGGGAGTTGCACGCGGTTCAGTTGCACTTTTTAGACGCCTTTGATTATCAATGGAGAGGCTTACGGCTGCCGGACGCGGTAGTATTTTTGCGGTTTCTCAGAGAGCTTTACGTCGAAGTCTACGTAGGCGAACGGCATCACGGGCACGTTGGTAGTTAACACTGGCGTCCATGGGACGGCGCTAGCCAGGTTGGCGGCAGTCTCGAGGGTGAAGGGCAGGCCAGGGGTGGCGTCGACCTGAACAGTAAATTGCACATTCGGCAACGAAGGCAGTACGATCAGGCCATCTTCTGCAGCGGCGACGTAAATTCGACCGGCGGCCACTGTCACGGCGAGAGCCAATGTGCTGGCATCGTGGCCACCTACTCGCACGCAGATGGTTGGGTTGCTGACATCGATCACGTGCAGACCGGCGCGGGAATCTGCCACGTAGGCATAGTTGCCTGAGGCGGTCACGCCCAAGGACCTGCCAAGGCCGTAGAAGCGGCCCAGAAGCACGCAGTTAGCCGGGTCGCTCACGTCGAGGACTTGCAAGCCGCCATCCCCGGGGCCGCCCGCCAAGATATCCCCGTAAGCGACGTAGGCGAGGTTTCCTGATACGGCCACGCCGTTAAAGGCAGCACCTTCCTCATTATAGGCACCCGCACGAATGCAATTCGTGGGGTTACTTACATCGATTACCTGCAAGCCCAAATGGCCGCTCGCGAGGTAGGCGTAATTGCCAGCCACTGCGATGCCATGCAGTTCCACGCCCCAAGCATCACTCGGGATGAAGTAACCGCCGAGGGGCTTGCAATTGTTTGGCTCGCTGATATCAACCACGCGAAGAAACCCGAAATAATTAGTACCATCCCACTGGTTCCCGGCGAGAAGATAGGCGTAATTGCCCGAGACCGTGAAGCTGGAGAAGCCAATATCGTTCTCGGAGTACCCGCCCGAGCGAGTGCAGTTTGTCGGGTTGGTTACGTCGATCACGTGCAGGCCAGAATTGGAATTTATCAAGAAGGCATGATGGCCCGAAATGGTTACGCCAACCGTATTCCCTTTAATGTCATAGCCGCCGACGCGCACACACTTGGCGGGGTCACTTACATCAATGATTGCCAAGCCTGCTTCACGCAAGCCGGCATACGCGTAGTTGCCGGCCACTTTGACGTCGTAAACCCGGCCTCGGGTGGGAAGCCACTTGCCTTGTGGCAACGGTCGCAAACCGGGCGGCGCAAAGGGAGCCACAGTGACGTCATCCAACATAATGTCGCCACTGGTGGTGCTGAAGGTTAGACGAGTCGTACTTTCCGTAGCCGTAAAAGCGTGCGAACTGGTTGCGCCGAAATCGAAATATTGATTCGTGACAGACTCGGCACCCCAAGAAACCGCAACAGTGTGGCGGTAGGCATCGCAGCCGCACGCGCGAGCATACGAAACGATGTATTGATGTCCGACCGTGGTATTCAAATCCTGGTGAAACGCGCTCTCAGCAGGCATGTACGCTGATTGAAAGCCACTGATCGGTGAAAAGAGGTCATGATTGACCCAAATTTCGCCGATATCGACGGTCCAACCGCCGAACGATTGGCTGGCGGTGTAGATGGCAGACGCGGGAGCGATGAGTGGGATTTCGAAGCCGCCATTGGATACGATCTGAGCCGATCCATCCGGAGCGGATCCACGCAGCACGAATCCGATGAGCAGAACGGCCCTTAAACCTGTGAATACTAGTTTCACAAGTAGTACACAGGACAACTTAAAAAAAAGGGACTAACAATTTTGGACCGAACACCGGAGGCGGAAAGAAAGAGCCTGGAACGCCTCAAGTTAGTTGCTTGCGGTGGTCGGATGGTTAGCTCAATTTGCGTCCATTGTTATTCGATCAGCTTCGTCAAAAGACAGGGCGCGCCAAACGCGAATGACATCAGGGCTTACAGATACCAAAGAGTTCCCGTCCGGAAGAAAGGCCAGCCGACGCACCGGTTGTATGTGCCCCTGAAGAACGGCGATCTCCTGCCGGGAAATCAAATC
>DATENK010000226.1:0-4659 GCA_035275085.1 Verrucomicrobiia bacterium
TTTATTTTCGACAAATGGCGCGAGGTCGCGCAACGCTACGGCTTCCGCGAATACGATGGTCCGCCGCTCGAGCCCCTCGAATTGTATACGCTGAAGAGCGGTGAAGAGATCGTTGGGCAACTCTACAATTTCAACGACAAGGGGGAGCGAGGAGTTGCGTTGCGGCCCGAGATGACGCCAACACTAGCGCGCATGGTCGCTGCGCACGAACGCAACTACAAGAAGCCCATTAAGTGGTTTACAATTCCGCAGTTGTTCCGTTACGAGCGGCAGCAGAAAGGCCGCTTGCGTGAACACTTTCAATTGAATGCCGATATCATCGGTGAGCCCGATGTTGCCGCCGACGCGGAATTGATTGCGCTTCTGATCGATTCGCTGCGTGTGTTCGGACTTACCGAGAATGACTTTGTCATTCGCTTGAGCAGCCGGAACGCGTGGAGCGACTTTCATAAGCAGCAGGGCGGCACGGACGAAAACGCGTACGCCTTTTATCAGGCGGTAGATAAAATCGAGCGCGAGACGGCGGATGAAAACCACACCAAATTTAAAACCCTGGGGTTTTCGTACGATGCCGTGAATCAGTTCATAACCAGCGGCAAACCTACGGCTGAACTGGACAGCATTCTCAATAACCTGGCGGCGCGCGGTCTCGGTCGCTTTGTGAAGGTGGACTACGGCGTCATTCGAGGTCTGGCGTATTACACGGGCGTCGTATTCGAAGCATTCGCGAAATTGGAGGATCTCCGCGCCATCGCTGGCGGCGGACGTTACGACAATCTCGTGAAACTCATCAGCGGCAGCAAAGTGAACCTCCCCGCCCTAGGCTTCGGAATGGGCGACGTCGTTTTGCGAGAACTGTTGGCCGCCCGCAAACTTTTCCCTGCGTTCTCCGCCCGCGTAAATATCTTCTGCGTCATCGAAGACGAATCCCTGCGCCCCGAAACGTTGAAGCTCGTCCAACAACTCCGGGACAAAGGCCTCGCGGTCGAATACTCGCTCACGCCCGCGAAGCCTGACAAACAGTTCAAACGCGCTTTGGAGCTGAATGCTGGCTTCACTTTGAAAATGGAACCTGGCGGAATGGCCCGGATTAAAAATCTGCGAACGCGTGAAGAAATGGTCCTGGCCGCGGCGGATGCCGCGGCCAAGCTGAAAATGTGATCAGGCGGTCGCCGGCACTTCGACGGCTTCCTTTTTCTTTCGCGACTCGGCTGCCTTCGCCTTGGAGGCGGCGGCGGTGGTTTCCACACCCGCGCGAGATTCTTTCTCCTTCACAAGGGTGGCGCCTTTGCCGAGGCGTTTGCGGAGGTAGGTAAGCTTGGCGCGGCGAACTTCGCCGGAGCGCTCGACTTCGACTTTGTCGATGCGCGGCGAATGGATCGGGAACACGCGCTCCACGCCCTCGCCGTAGCTGATGCGGCGGACGGTGAACGTGGAATTCAGACCACGACCGCGCATGCCGATTACCACGCCCGTAAAAATTTGGATACGTTCTTTGTCGCCTTCGACGACTTTGGTGTGTACGCGAACGGTGTCGCCGACGTTAAAGCGTGTCGGGTTCTTTCGGAATTGCTCCGACTCAATTTTATCAAATAATGCCTGACTCATAAATTCATTCTTTGCCGCCCAGCAAATCGGGGCGGCGTGTTTTTGTGCGCACTTTGGCCTGTTCGGCGCGCCATTTTTCAATTTCCGCATGATGGCCCGAGAGCAATACTTCCGGCACTTTCATGCCCCGAAATTCCGCCGGTCGCGTGTAATGCGGACATTCGAGCAGGCCATGGCTGAATGATTCCTGCAGCGCGCTTTCTTCGTCGCCCAGTGCGCCGGGCAGCAAACGCGTCACCGCGTCGATCACCACCATCGCCGCCAGGCCGCCGTTGGTCAGCACGTAATCGCCAATCGATAATTCATCGTGCACCAAGCCTTCGCGCACGCGCTCATCCACGCCTTCGTAACTGCCGCAGATGAACAGCAAATGCGCATAGCCAGCCAGCTCGCGCGCAATCGTTTGCGTGAACGGCCGCCCCGTGGGCGCGGTCAAGATCACGCGCGTCTGCGCGTCCGCGAGTTTCTCAACTGCTTCAAAGATCGGTTCAGGCTTCAGCACCATGCCGGGCCCGCCGCCAAACGGACGGTCATCCACCGTCTGATGGCGGTCATGCGTGAAATCACGCAAGTTATGGATCTGCAATTCCAGCAGACCCGTCGTTCGCGCGCGGCGAACGATGCTGACATCCAGCGGCCCCGCGAACATTTCCGGGAACAGCGTAAGGACGTCAATTTTCAAATTCGATCGCGGACATCTCGTCCGCGGTTATTCATTGCCTGGAGCGTCCTCCTCCACGATCTCAACACTGCAGCGCATGCCTTTCTTGGCGCTCCCTGCTGTAAGTAAATTACGAATCGCGTTGATCGTCACTCCCTGCTTCCCGATGATCCGCCCCACGTCCTCCTGGTTGAGCCGCAGTTCGTAAATTGTCAGCCCGTTGCGTTCGACTGGCGTGATCGAGACATCGTCCGGATTCTGGACGAGGCCTTTGACCACGTATTCCAAAAACGCTTGCATGAACGTTGCACTAGCTGGTCGTTGCTGCGGCCGTTTTGGCCTTCTTCTTGATGAAGCTGGCGACCGTCTCGGAAGGCTGCGCACCTTTCGAAAGCCAATAGTTTGCGCGGTCGAGGTCCAACGTGAAATTGTTTTCCTTCTGCAGCGGCAGGTACGTGCCCAATTCCTCCAGGCACTTGCCGTCGCGCGGGCTGCGGCTGTCGGCCACCACAATGCGGAAGGCCGGCTTGTTTTTGGCGCCGATCCGCTTCAATCGTATTCTTACAGGCATAAAGATTCTCTCAAAAAAAGAGATGAGAGCCTAGGCCCCGATCTCGGCCTTGTAAAGCCCTCTTTTTCACATTTTTTCAGCCTTTTCGGCGGCTTTTTGTCGCGTGGGACGAGCCAATTTAAATCATCAGCCATTGCCGTAACCGGTCATTATCGGCCTTCTGATCGATAGGCTGCAGAACGACGTCATTTCTCGAGCAACGTCGTCACCGGGATTATCCCAAACCTTCATCAATAACTGCTGAGAAAGCTGTAACCACGCAGACCGCTCAGCATCTGACATGGCCGCCTCGTCAGCCTCAATGGTGACGCGGACCTGCGCCCTGTTCTTCAGCGGCAGAGGCTGTTGGAGCACCAGCTTGCCGTCTATGTAAACAGCTTTTACGGTTGTAGACATCGCCTTATATTAAAAGTTGAGGCGCACGGCGGCAAGCGTTCGCCACAGGTAACTTGCCAATGCTCGCCCTTCGCCGATAGTTTGCCTGCGCGATGGGAAGCAACGTTCGAGTTCGTTTTGCTCCGAGCCCAACCGGCTATCTGCATATCGGCGGGGCGCGGACGGCTTTGTTCAATTGGCTTTATGCGCGGCATACCGGGGGCACCTTTGTATTGCGCGTGGAGGACACTGATCTGGAACGCAGCACGCGGGAAGCCACGGATGTGATCCTGACCGGGCTGAATTGGCTGGGGCTGAATTGGGACGAGGGCCCCTATTTCCAAAGCGAGCGAAAGGAGATTTATCGCAAGCGCGTCGATGAATTGATCGCGAAAGGCATGGCGTACGAACGGGAGGGAGCGATTTGGTTCAAAATGACCAAAGAGCCGATCGTGATTCCCGACGTCGTGATTGGAAATGTCCGTCGCGAGCTTACCGATCGTGAAATGGATGATCCGGATTTCGTTCTCATAAGGTCCAAAGGGGAGGCCGTGTTCCATTTCACCAATGTGGTGGACGATATCGAAATGAAAATCACGCACGTGATCCGTGGCGAAGATCACGTAAGCAATACCGCCAAGCATATCGCGCTATATCGCGCCTTTGGCGTCGAGCCACCGAAATTTGCACATATTCCGCTCATCTTGAACCTTGATGGCTCCAAGATGAGCAAACGCGATCAAGGCGCTTCGCTCTCAACCTACATGCACGAAGGTTACGCGCCGGAGGCGGTCGTAAATTATCTGTGCCTGCTTGGTTGGTCGCCCAAAGACAATCGCGAGAAAATGTCGCTCGACGAAGTAGTGCAGCGCTTCGATCTCCCGCAAATCCTTCGGCACAACGCGCGCTTCGACATGAAGAAGCTCCAATGGCTTAACGGCGAGTACATCCGCTCCATGGAGAAGGAGCGCTTCCACAAATTCGGAATCGAAGCCCTCCAAAAAGGCGGCATTGATATCCCATCCTTCCCGGCTCAGTATGTCAAAGCCGCGCTCGATACCTGCCAGGAAAAGGTGAAGCTTTTAACTGATATTCCGCCGTTCATTGATTTCTATTTCCGCGACGTAACCGAGTACGATCCGGAAGGCCTGAAACATTTTACGGCGGACAACAAACCGCGGTTTCAGCGGCTGCGCGACGCGTTTGCGAAATTGTCGACGTTCGATGCGGCTTCGCTGGAAGCAGCGCTGAAATCGGTGGCCGCCGAACTGAACGTGAAGCCGGCGGTGCTCGTGCATCCGTTACGGTTGGCGTGCACCGGCAAATCGATCGGCCCCAGCCTGTATCACCTGATGGAGATTCTTGGCCGGGAGAAGGTCCTGGAGCGTATCGACCGTGCGCTGGCTAAATTTTAGGTTGCAAAATTCAGGCGGGCACAACAATT
>DATENK010000227.1:0-3083 GCA_035275085.1 Verrucomicrobiia bacterium
TCGGAGTTGAGCCGCGCCCAGATTACGCGGCGCGAAATGGTGGCGAAGTACACGCCGGAGAGCCCCGCTCTACAGCAGTTTTTGGAGCGGATCGGCCGCTCTGAGCAGGAAAAACGGAAACTGGAACAGCAATACCCGAAGCTTGCCACGCTTGGACTAACACCCGCGGTCGGGACCGGTACGAATGGCCTTGATATCGCGGCGGAAACGACTCGCGTAAAGGCGCTGGAAGCCAAAGCGAAGGTGCTGAACACGCAGTTGTCGATTATCAGGACCAACGCGGCCGGCTTGGAACAAGCCGAAACCGAAATCGCAGATCTGATGCGGCAACGCGCCGTTGAGGAGGCGCATTTTCTATCGTACTCCAAGAGCCTGGAGCAGGCGCGCATCCAGGAGAATCTTGGCGCTGGAAAGATAACGAACATCGGCGAGGTGCAGGCGCCGTCGTTCCCAACGCGCAGCCGCGCGTACATCAAGAAGCTGATGATTCAGGTCGCTGGTGGAGGGATTGCGCTTGGATTAGCATTGGCGTTCGGACTGGAGTTTTTCCTGGACCAATCGATTAAACGTCCGGGCGACATTGAAAGAAGGCTGAATCTACCTTTGTTTTTTGCGCTGCCCGCTCTTGCGGGCCGAAGCCGGAAACTTCTGCCATTTCCTCACGCGCAAGCGGATGAAGGGCAGACATCAATTGGCAGTGCGGAGAAGCTTTGGAACGGGTCCGGCAGTTTGCGGCCGTACTTTGAAGCGATGCGGGACCGGCTGATCCAGTATTGTGAAGCGCGGAACCTGACGCACAAACCGAAGTTGGTGGCCGTGACCAGTTGCGGGAGTGGCGCGGGCGTGTCAAGCGTGGCCAAGGGACTCGCGTTGTCTTTGTCTGAGGCCGGCGACGGAAATATTTTATTGGTCGATATGAGTACCGACCAGGGGGCGGCGCATTCGTTCATGGGCCCGGATGGGTGCCTTGACTTGCCGGAAGCGCTCGAGGCGCAGACGCGCCAGTCCGCCCAGGTGCAGGAAAAATTATATTTGGCAAAGGCCAGCGACCTGAGAGAGGGCATCCACAAGATGCTACCGCGTAAGTTCAATCACCTGGTCCCGAAGATGAAGGCCAGTGATTACGACTTCATCATTTTTGATTTACCGCCAGTAAGCGCGACATCGATCACGCCGCGTCTGGCGGGCTTTATGGACTTGGTGTTGGAAGTGGTTGAGGCGGAAAAGACCAACCGCGACACGGTGAAACGAGCAGCGGCTGTCTTGAGCGAAGCGCAGCCGAATGTCAGCGTGGTGGTCAACAAATACCAAAAGCATCTGCCCGACTGGTTGCACCAGGAATTTTGAGTTTCCCGATTAAGCTATTAGTGAATGCGCCGTTGCGCAGTCCCAGGAACTGAGGCAGCCTCGCCCAGGAGCGGGCGGGCTTTTTAACTTTCACCGTGGTGAGCCGCGGTTGCAGAAAAACCTGAGCGTGTTCGGAGCAGTCAATCGCAAGGTGCGAATTGACGGGGACGAAGTGTGTACGAAAGAGTCGGGCCATTACTGGTTTCCTGGACGTATTACCGGCTGAAGCCGTTAATTCCCTGGAAGGTGCGAATCGGGGTCAGGCGGTGGGCCGCCCGGCGCCGGCGCACCACGTGCGGCGATCATTGGCCTATATATGAGGCGGCGGGCGAAAGACCCGGGAATTTCCCTGGGTGGCCGGAAGAAAAGCGATTTGCGTTCGTCCTCACACATGATGTCGAGAGCAAGACCGGTGTCGAGCGTTGCCGTCAGTTGGTAGAAATGGATGCCGCGCACGGCTTCAGGGCGTCGTTTAACTTCATTCCGGAAGGTGGATACCAGACGCCTCAAGAGTTGCGCGAATGGCTGAAGGCCAAGGGGTTGGAAGTGGGTGTGCACGACTTGCGCCATGATGGAAAACTTTATGATTCGCGCCCGCTGTTTCGCCAGCATGCAGCGCGGATCAATCAATATTTGCGGCAATGGCGAGCGGTGGGATTTCGTTCGGCATTTATGCATCGGAACCTTGATTGGTTGCACGACTTAAAAATTACTTACGATATGTCGACCTTCGACACCGACCCTTTCGAGCCGCAACCGGAGGGGGTGCATACGATTTTCCCGTTCTGGTGCGCATCCGGCGATGGGAAAAGCGGGTACGTAGAATTGCCTTATACCCTGCCGCAAGACTCGACGTTGTTCATGGTATTGGAGGAGAAGGGCATCGACATCTGGCGCCAGAAGTTGGATTGGATTGCGCAACGAGGCGGGATGGCGTTGTTGAATGTTCACCCGGATTACATTTGTTTTGATGGCAACCCAAGGCCCAACGAGTACCCCGCGGCGCTTTACACTGAACTGCTGGATTACGTGAGCACGGCGTACCGCGATCAGTACTGGCACGCGTTGCCGCAAGAGGTCGCGGAGCACACGCGTCGATGCGCAATGGCAGCCTGAAGGATGAAAGTAGTTACCATAGTCGGAGCACGGCCGCAGTTCATCAAAGCGGCGGCGGTAAGCCGGGCATTGCGCAAGCGGCACACGGAGGTGCTCGTGCACACCGGGCAACACTATGACTATGAGATGTCAGGCGTTTTCTTTGATGGCCTGGAATTACCGGCGCCGGATGTAAACCTCGAGGTCGGATCTGGTGCGCACGGTTGGCAGACCGGGAGGATGTTGGAAGGCATCGAGCAAGTCATTCTGGCGCAGCGTCCGCAATGGGTGTTGGTATACGGCGACACGAATTCGACGCTGGCCGCGGCATTGGCCGCGGCGAAGCTGCACGTGCCGGTGGCCCACGTAGAAGCCGGGTTGCGCAGTTTTAATCGGAAAATGCCCGAAGAAGTAAACCGGGTGATAGCAGACCATGTTTCGGACTTGCTGTTTTGCCCCAGCGAACCAGCGGTGAAAAACCTCGGTGCTGAAGGAATCACCAAGGGCGTGCATGTGGTTGGGGACGTGATGCTGGACGTGCTGAATTGGGCGCGTACGCGCGCCGAGGGCAGACGGCCGGAAACGCTTGACCGATTTGGGGTGAAGCCGGGCAAGTATCTGCTGGCTACCGTACATCGCAG
>DATENK010000228.1:0-2900 GCA_035275085.1 Verrucomicrobiia bacterium
GGCTAAGCGCGGGCAAAAGCAAGCCGGCGAGGATTGCAATGATCGCGATCACTACGAGCAACTCGATCAACGTGAAGGCAAGTTCTACTTTTGAATTCTTTCGCATGCTCTTACTTTGGCGCAGCAGGAGCAGGAGGCGGAGGCGCGCCGCCCGGGCCGCCGGTGGTGGCCTGTTGTCCTGAAGCTCCGCCTTGTCCGCCCGGGCCGCCGCGACCACCCGGCCCACGACCGCCTCGGCCCTGACCCGGGCCGCCCTGTCCGCCATTGGCTTGCCATTGTTTGCGGCGCTCATTCATTTCGCGGTAGCGATCGACCCGCTGTTGCGGAGTGGTGTTCTTGATGCGGTCCATGGTCCGCTGATCGCGCATGTTGCTGCCCATCTGCTGAAAACGATCGCGCCGCTGCTCCGGCGTAAGGCTTTGCATTTCCTGAAACATTCGCTCGCGTTCCTTGCGGGCTTCTTCCAGCTTCGCGCGCTCTTCGGCCGAAATGGTCTGCATCATCTCTTCTTCGGCTTCCTGGCGCTGCCGGCGCATTTCTTCGCGCTCGGCGTCGGTCAAGTCGCGAAATCCGCCACGGCGATCCGCAAACTGCCGCGGTCCTTCGTCGCCGCGTAAAGAATAAATTCGGTCCCATTTTGCACCGGCGGTGCTTGCCAAACGTGAAATAGCCTTCTCGACCGGCACCTGGTCGACTTTTAGAGTCACCGTTTTGTGCAGCTTGTCGTCCGGCACGACACGCACTCCGCCGAAGCGGCTCAACGCCGTGGCCGCGAATTGCACATCCTTGTCGTGGATGTCCAGCGATATCACTGAGTTACGGTTGGTGGAGGGCTCGCCGAAGAAACCGCCGCCGCCCCGGCCACCCGGACCTCCGCCGGGGCCGCCCGGACCACGTCCACCGGAAAAACCGCCAAAGCCGCGCCGATGCAGATTCGTCCAGCCCGCAAACTCCGCTTCAACTTCGCCGCGCAAGGTACGTTGCAGCATGCTCATCGAACGGGAGCTGGAATAAAGTGGATACACAGTGCTGAAGCGGGATTCAGTCTGCTCGCCGATGATATGCAGCGCGGTTTCCAAAGGAACGTTGCGAACGTTCATGGTCACTTTGCCTTTGACGTTCTTGTCGGGGATAATGGTCTCGCGCGTCTGCCATTCTATTTTGCTGATGACTTTGCGCACCTCCATGTCGCGCACGTTCAGGGTCACGAGGTTGCGATGGGCCCGGATGGCGGCCAAGGTGACATAGGTGCCACTGCTTAGCAGCAACAGCCCGATGACTGCCCGAATTGCGACCTTACGGTTTTGCATACTCTCGCCAGCTATAAAGACGCGCCGGCAGGGAACCGGTTACGAAAAACCGGGCGGCTGGGCAGGGACACTTCGCCGCGACTACTTATAGCAACTCGAGGACGCGGTGTAATTCGGCGTCGGTGTTGTAGAAGTGGGGTGAAAGGCGGATATAACGGTTCCCGGCACGATCGGCGCGAAGAGACGTCACGATTTTCGCGTCGGCAAGCTTCTGGTGAACAGGAGCCATGTCCGCGCCGGGCTTGTGAAAGGATATGATTGCGCTCGCGTTTTCCGGCGGCATATCCGCGTTGACGACAGTATAGCCTTTCTGCTGCAGGGCGGGCACGAGCCAGGCGCGTTTGCGCAACAACTCGGCCGCGATATCTTCGATCCCGAATTCCAGCAGCATCTCCATGGACGCGTTAAGTCCGACAAGTCCGAACCAATTGCCGGTGCCCGCTTCGTAACGACGCGCATCCTTTGGGAAAACCAGTTCCTCCTGCGCGACATAATTCGGGCAACGCACATTGTTCCAGCCGAGCGAAGTGGGACGCACCTGGTCCTGCCATTCCTTGCGCACATAGAGGATGCCCGCCGCGCACGGGCCCAGCAGCCACTTATGCGCGTCTGCAGCCATGAAGTCGGCCCAGTTAAATGGCGTTGGATATGCACCCGCGGTTTGGATGCCATCTACCGAAAACGCGATGTTGCGCCGGCGAAGAAATTGGCCGATGCCTCCGACATCGATGCGCCAGCCGCCGACGAAATGGCAAGAGCCCAACGCGACCAAACGAGTGTTTTCGTCGACCTGCGATTCGACATCGACCGCGTGAATGCGCCCGAACCCTTTCGCGTTCAGCATCCGCACTTGGACGCCCTTCTCCGCGAGTGCCATCCACGGATAAACATTGGAAGGATAATCATCAAAATAAATTACAATATTGTCGCCTTTGCGAAAGTTGAGGCCGCTGGCAATAGCGCTCAACCCGAGGGAAGTGGGTCCGACAAAGGCAATTTCGTCCGGCTGCACGTTGAGAATGCGGGCGGCGAGTTCGCGAGAACGGCTGGGCAATTTCGCAGGCAGGATCGCTTCCTGATCGGCACGAGTACATTCCGTGCCGTAGCGCTGGATAGCTTCGGCAACGCGGCGCGGCAGCGGACAAACACCAGCGTGCCCCAGATAAATGTGCTCTTTGGCAACCGGGAATTCGTGCCGGCGCAACTCCTCGTTCCCTAAAAGCTCCGCAACCGTCATCAGGCGGTCAGCGCGCGGTCCAGCTTCATTTTGTAATCTTTTTTGCTTTTAAGACCGATGACCTGATCCACCACCTGGCCTTGCTTGAAGATCAGGAGCGTTGGAATTGCGCGAATGCCGTACTGCGCGGCTATCGGCTGATGATCGTCGACGTTTATCTTGCCAATTTTCACCTTGCCGGTGTACTCGGCGGCAAGCTCGTCGAGGATCGGGGGAAGCATTTTGCAAGGACCGCACCATGGCGCCCAAAAATCCACGAGCACGGGCGTGGCGGCCTTGATCACTTCGGCATCAAAATTCGAGTCAGTCAACGTGACAATGTTTTCTGCAGTCATAAATCACCCTGGTTACTT
>DATENK010000229.1:0-12607 GCA_035275085.1 Verrucomicrobiia bacterium
CGGCAGTTTCGCCGGTACGGTGCTGATTGGTTACTGGCTCATTCCGGCATTCCCTAATTCGATGTCGATGTACGCCACGGCCGTGGTTCTAATGCTTGTCAGCGGCGGCTATTTCTTCATCTGGTCGCGACGACGCCTCGCGCCGGCAGCCGCAGCTATCATTATGAGCGCGGCCCTGGGCGCGTACGCGGTGCATGAGACAACGCGGCCACAGTTCGAGAACGTCACGGAACTTGCGCGCAAGAATTCGCCCTTCGGTTTGTTGCAGGTCCTCCAGGATAAACACACCTCGCGGCGCTATTACTTGAATGATTATCTCACGCAGAACACCTATGACACTCAAGCGAAGCAAAGCATTTCCATGTTCACCTACATGCTGCACCTGCTCGCAAAAGCCTATACACCCGATCTCACGAACGTGCTCTGCATTGGGCTGGGCGTAGGCATCGTGCCGATGGAGTTCGCCCGGGAAGGTATTTCGGTCGACGTCGTGGAAATCAATCCGGCGGTCGTGCAGCTCGCGACGAAGTACTTCGATCTCGATCCCGCGCGCTTGCGCATTACCTTCGGTGACGGCCGTTATTTTGTGAACCGGACGCGCAAGCAATATGACGCGATAATCCTCGACGCATTTCTCGGTGATTCCTCCCCTTCACACTTGATGACCCGCGAAGCCTTCAGCGAAATGCGACGGGCGCTCAAGCCCACCGGCACACTCGTGATCAATTCGTTCGGTGATTTTGGCGCGGGCCGGGATTTTCTCACCGCCTCGATTTACAAAACTCTCGCCGTAGTTTTCACCAGCGTGCGCATTCACGCCGAAGGTCTGCATGGCAACACCTTGTTCGTCGCCTCGCCCAATGCCGACCTTAAGATTTTGCGCGAGCCGGACTTGAGCGGGGTGCACAGCAGCGCGGCACGGCAGGTCGCGGCGGCATTTGAATCATTGCGCGAAGTAACGGCATCCAGCGGACGGGTGCTGACGGACGACTACAACCCGGTGGAATTTTACGATGCGGCGAATCGCGAGGAACTCAGGAAGAACCTGGCGCTGGGAGTGCGGGATCTTTAACGGCCTTGAAAATCGCCGCGTAACGAGTACCGCCGGTGTCTTCCGGTTGGGTGCTCTCGAAGACACCGCCATACAATTCGATGATCTTCTTCAAGACCGTCAACCCGAAGCCATTGGAGTAATTCACAGGCACAGTCCGCGCGGCTTCTGCGGGCCGGTTTGGGAACACTTCGATCTCCGCCCACAATGCGGTATCGCCCGTTTGAAAGCTGCGGAGCGTCTTGCCATTCAACACCAGCGGCCGCTCCAATGTTGAAGCGAACGTCCGGGCGACAATTCGCCCGCCTTCGGGCTGCAGGTCGCGCATAACGCGCATTAGCAGGTTGATGAACACGTGCTTGAGAGACCGGAAATCGGTCATCAGTCGCGGCAGGGTTTGGCCGAGTTCGGCCGAGACCAGGATCGGGTGTTGCCCTAATTCCGGTTCGACCGCCCCCACTGCCTGTTTCAGGATCGCAGATAAATCCTCCTCCCGGACCTGCCGCTTACTGTGCTGCGCAAATTCGGTCAGGCCGCGAATAATGCCATCGGCGCGTTTGACGGCATGCACCATGTCCTGGACGACGCCGGAACATTCCTTTTCCGCATCGGGCAGATGGTGTCCGAGATATTCAAGGCCCATGAGAATTGTTTGCAGCGGGTTCTTGACCTCATGCGCGACGCCTGCCGCGAAAGTGCTGACCGCCTCAAGCTTCTCAGCCTGGACCAGCTTCACTTGTGCGACCTTTAATTCTTCGTGTGCGCGTTTAAGGTCCGCCAATGCCAGGCGCAAGGTGTCGACGGTCGCCTTCCGCTCCGTCGCGTATCGTACGGAACGCTCCAGCGTGCGGCCGTTCAATTCGCCTTTCACCAGGTAATCCTGCGCCCCCTCGCGCACCGCGCGAAGCGCCAGACCTTCATCGCTCATTCCGGTGATGACCAGCACTGGGATTTCCGGTGCCGCGGCTTTTAAGTCCGTAAATGTTTGCATCCCCGAATTGTCCGGCAGCGTCAGGTCCAGCAGGGCCACGTCAAATGATTCCTGGGAGAGACAGGTGCGGGCGTCACAGAAAGATTTTGCGTGTCGCAGGTGAAAGGAGGGCGAACACAGGAATTCCTTTACCGCCTGGGCATAAGCGGGTTCATCCTCAACGAGGAGTACTCTGATTGTGCTCGCCGGCATGGGCCTTGCCTACTCCCATATCGGCAACAGGCCAGAAGCGGTAAAGCCTCACTTTCCGGGGCCGCCCGGCTTGTGCGTGAATGGGCGGCGCAAAAGGGGCGGAATTGGAATGTCCTGCGGTAAATCCTTTGCGATAAGCTCCGCCACCTGCTGCCACTTTTTGTTGCCGATTTTCTGGATCAGCGTTGAAAGCGTAACGCGGCCTTCGGACATCCATTGCGCGAGTTCCTGGCCGGAGACGGGTCCGTAAATCTTTTTGTCCGCTCCGACGATCTTGAACAACGCCTGCGGATCGAGCTTGGGCAACGAGAACTTCGACTTCTCGTGGTGGGCTGGGCTCGATGTCTGCGGCAACTCTTCAGGTTCGGCCGGATGCACGACGCGAGTTGCCTGCGGCGTCGAGACTACCGGTGCTGGCATCGGCGCCGGCGTCGGAGCGGGAACATGGCCGTCGCCGATCTTGAGTTCGGTGAATTTCATCTCAGCGAGCTTGAACTCGGGCATGGACGTTGCCAGAGCGGGCTTCGGTTGCTGTGCACTGCTGGCACGTTCAAGGGCCTCGTAGCCGTTAACGACCCATTCCAGCTTGCCGGTTTCGATGTCCACGAGCAAACCCTGCACGGGAATGCGCGGGCCGATCAGCGGGCTATTGCGAACGAACTCGACGCCGCGTATGACGTTTTGACGTTCACTGGCGAAGAGGCCGAAAAATTCATTCAGGTTCTCGGGTAATTGCGAGCGGGGTATGCCGAGGTCGCGAAAGCGGTCCGTGAGCTGCAACACTGAAGTTTGCCGCACCTTGCAATCGGTGTGCCCGATAATCGCGATTTCCTTGCCGCCCTTGATGGCGCAAGCCAGGGCGAGCGTCCGCGCCATCGAGCTGGTGGTGCCGAAGATGATATTGCCGGCGTTTCGCAGCCAGATGAATTGGTCCTCAGGGACGCCGAGCGCTTCCGGCATAAGACGGTTTAGCCGCGGATCAATGCAGGTCAGCGCGACGAGCGGTAGCTCATCCTGAAACTCAGAGGGGTGAATTCCGGCCGTCGCATCCCCGCTGGTTGCACGACGATTGGCGTCGAGAATCGCGTCGAACAGTCGCATTTTATTGGTCTGCCCTTGTGGGTTTTGTTTCGCCCCGGTCAACGGCTTTACGCAAGGCAGGGACCTGCTCCAGAAGTTTTTCGAAGCGCACGCCCGTAAGCGCCTCGAGCACGGGGGGAAGCTGGCTCATGATTTGCGTAACGTCGCCGGTTAGCTTGCTCGCCCCGCCGCCACCCACACCATTGCCGCTATTGATGATAACCATCTTCTCCGTCTTCGAAAGCGGCTCGCTGATCTTTCCTGCGATTTCTGGCAGAACGCGGACGAGCATTTCGATTACTGCGGCTTCGTTGTAAAACTTGAAGGCGTCCGCCTTTTGCTTGAGCGCTTCGCCCGTTGCGCGCCCCTGTGCTTCGATGATCGCCGCTTCCGCCAACCCGCGTGCCTTTTGCGCTTCGGCTTCGGCCAAACCGGTAGCGCGGGTCACGTCGGCATTGGCCAAACCGTTCGCCTTGGTGGCCGCAGCGGCGCCCGCAGCCTCAGCTTCGAGTTGGAACTTGCGAGCGTTCGCCAGCGCTTCGACTTTGTAACGCTCAGCATCGGCAGGTTTCTGGACGTTCGCTTCGAGTTCACGCTGCTTGCGCAGAATTTCCTGTTGTTGCAGTTCGATCTGCTTTTGTTTTTCGATGATGTTAACCTGAACTTCCTCAGCTTTCACCAATTGCCCCGTTTTGTAGCGCTGCAAATCGTAAGCCAAATCAGCTTCCGCTTTGCGCTGATTTACCGATGCTTGGTAGAGAGCGACGTTCATTTGGTAGTCGCGCTGGGACTCAGCAATTTTGGTGTCTGCCGCAAATTTGGCCTCCTGCCCAGCCTGCGTGGCTTGTGAGGATTTGATCATCGCATCGCGATCCGCTTCAGCCTGCGCAATCTGCGCGTCGCGCTTGACCTGGGCTATCCGCGGTTTGCCGAGGGCTTCCAGATATCCCTGACTGTCGCGAATGTCGCGAATGGTAAAGCTCACGATGCCGAGGCCCATGTTCGCCATATCACCGGCGGCCACTTCCTGGACTTTCGCTGCGAACATGTCGCGGTTCTGATAAATTTCTTCAGGCGTAAGCGTGCCGAGAATGGCCCGCAAATGTCCTTCAAGCGTTTGCATCGCAATGTTTTTGATATCGTCGGTGCCTTTGCTGAGGAACTGTTCCGCCGCGGTTGCGATCGAAATATCGTCGCCCTTCACTTTGATTTGCGCCACGCCATCAACCTTCACCGGCACACCTTTGCTCGTGTAAACCTCCGGCGTCTGCACGTCAATCGTCAGCAATTCGAGCGACAGAACATCGATCTTCTCAACCACCGGCAGCACAAACGTCCCGCCGCCTTTGACGATGCGGAACCCGCGCGCATGCACCGCGCCATCAGGATCGGCGTATCGATATCGACGACCGGAGATGACGAGGACTTCGTTTGGGCCAGCTTTGATATATCGCTTGGCCCACATGCGGATTAAAAGGATCAGAACAAAGACAATTCCGAATACTGCGACCGTGGCAATCGCACCGGTCGAGAATGGAAGGCCGAAAAGAGCGAAAATAGTCATAGGTTCATCGATGGTTAAACAGGAGCTACATAATACTGGGTTCCGCCAGCGACACGAGTGATTTTAACGGTAGCGCCAGCCGTCACCGCCGCACCTGTTTCCGTCCTGGCCGGTGCAGTGTACCGGCAACCAGCTTGCACGTAGGCAATTTCGCCCACTCCGTGTTGAGGGATTGGTGTGATAACCGTCGCCTGGAGGCCGACAACGGTCGCAACACGCGACTCGCTCGAGCTTTGCGTACTGCTAAACACTTTGTTAAACAAGTAGAATACGCCACCAGCGATGCCAAATGCACCCACGACTGCAAGAGGTGCATGCAACCAAGGCGCCTGCGTGGCCGGAATTCTCGTCAGAATCAAACCAAATCCACCGAAGGCGGTAACAAAGGACGCGATGACAGTAGGGCTGAATGGCGACACTCCTGGCATCCCCGAATGGTCGAACCCGGCCGCTGCGTGCCCGCCAGTGCCCACGTGATCGCCATGATCCGCGTCATGTCCGCTGACATCACCTAGCAGGGCGCTGACGATCGTGAATAGCAGCCCTACACCGAAGCAGATCAGGTAGATTAAGGATGCGCTCATAACAAGTCGTGCCGCTCGGTTCGCGACCCCATGTGTAAATAGAATCGGGCGCAGCAGCAAGGCTTTTAAATACACCGAAGCGCAGTCCAAATTGCAAAAGTTTCGGCGATATACATGCTGCGCCACGAAATCATTGCGTCATTCACATTTTTCGAGATGATACGGGCATGATCGTTCGAAGGTGTTGCGGACTAGGGTTGCTGCTGCTTTGGCCGGGATTTTCGCAGGCCTCGGAAGTTCTGGCAAAGCCCGGCTTGTTCCGTTCGCTCACGGAGCCGCCCTGTTCATATTGTTCGACGCAGAACCGAAAAAATATGGTGCGACCCGATGACCGCGTGATCGCCTGGATCCGCGGCGCGCACAATGGCGGAGCCATTCCGCTGCGCCATTTCCTGGCCGGGCCGCGGGTGATCAACGACACTTACGGGCTGTTTTTCTATGATGCGGATGGCGGCTATGTGAGCGCGTTTCTGAAAGATTATGGGTATGAGTTTCATGGCTGGCGCCGCGGCGTGATGGTCGTCAAGGGCAAGGACGGAACCTTATGGTCAGCGCTCAGTGGTCGCGCCTTCGAAGGGCCACAGATGGGCAAACGTCTGGAACGGCTTCCCACCATGCTCACCGAATGGGGACATTGGTTGACATTGCACCCGGAATCCACCGCCTATGATCTGTTCGACGGGAAGAAGTATCAGGTTGCCGAATTGCCGCGCGAGATGACTCGCGAAGCGAAGGAGTCAATGGGCAAAGTGGATGATCGCCTCGAACCGCTTGCGCCAGTGCTGGGTGTCGAAAATGGCACGACTGCTTTTCCTCTCGATCCCGGAAAGGAACGCGCCTGCTATCTCGGCAACGGTGTCGCCGTTTTTTGGTATGGTCCGACCAAGAGCGCCATCGCATTCAGCACAAAACTCGAAGAACAAACGCTGACCTTTTACGCCAGCGCGAGTTCGCCTGAAAGCGCGCCTTTCAAAGACAAAGAAACCGGCACGCGCTGGACACTGGCCGGTCGCGGCGTGGATGGGCCCTTGCGCGGCAAAGAACTGACCTGGGCGCCAAGCGTGCACTGCCGTTGGTACGCCTGGGCAGCGGAGTATCCCGAGACAAAAATTTATCAGGAGGCGAAATGAATCGACGTCAATTTATCGCAGCATCGGCGCTCGCCACGGGCGGTGCAATGGTTGCAACAGCCGCCAGGGAACCCGGAACGCCACGCATCAAGCTCGCCATTTCGTCCTACTCGTATTGGCATTTTAAGACCGCAAAAGTGCCGATCGAGACCGTGATCGACAAAGCCGCCGCGCTCGGCGCTGCGGGCGTTGACATTCTCCACCGCCAGATGGACCTCGACGAGAAAGGGCCATTGACGGAGACGACTCGCACTTACTGCCAGAAGCTGAAACGGCACGCGTTCCGAAATGGCATCGACCTGATCTGTTTATCCATCCACCAGGATTTCGTCGATCCCGACGCAGAAGTCCGTAAGAAAAATGTCGAGCATACGCTAAAATGCATCGAGCTCGCGTATCAACTCGGCGTGCCATGCATCCGCTTGAACTCGGGCCGCTGGAATACCATTGCTTCCTTCGATGACCTGATGAAAGCGCGTGGCGAAGAACCGGTGTTGCCCGGCCATACCGAAGAGGAAGGATTTAAGTGGTGCATCGATTGCATCGAGCAATGCCTGCCGAAAGCGGCCGAGTGTGGCGTGATCCTCGCGCTGGAAAACCATTGGGGGTTAACGCGCACGCCCCAAGGTTTGCTCCGCATCCTCGATGCCATCAAATCACCTTGGCTGGGGGGCCTGATGGACACAGGCAACTTCCTGGAGTCGCCGTACGAGAAGCTTAAGGCCATCGCATCCAAGACGATTTTCGTGCAGGCGAAAACCTATTTCGGCGGCGGTGAATGGTACACGCTCGACCTGGACTACAAACGGATCGCGGCGATCCTCAGCGAAGTCAATTACACCGGCTACATTTCTCTCGAATTCGAAGGCAAAGAAGACCCTGATATCGCCGTCCCCAAGAGCCTCGAGTTGCTGCGGCGCGCGTTCGCTGCGGCGTGACCGGCGGTTGTTCTCTCAGACCGCGGACACGTTGCGCGTCACGATCAAGACGTCCGACTGCTCCCAGTCGCGCCTGAAGTCTTCTTTGAGCCCGAGGAAAAATGCGTCGGCCTTGGAGGAATCGCCCGCAAGGATCCGCAGAATCACAATCTGGTCGCGAAAGGTGTGCGTGCCCACTTTCCAGAGCCCTTCATTGGTCTGCGGGAAATGGGTCAGGCCGCCGAATTCGTCCACGAGGCGTCGCTTCAGGCGATTGAGCTTTTCCGGATCGATAGGACGCCCTTCATTGTCGTGCAGCGGGACGTAGAGTTCGTATTCGCGCATGTCGCTCCCAACGCATTCGAAAGTCAGCCCTCTGTCAAGCGCGCTAAAACTTGCAGTCTAACGCAATCGCCTCGCCCAAAATTGCCATATATTCGGATTTCGGGATTTCGTAAGTGCCAAACTGAAGCAAATGCTTTGTAGTCCATTGTGTGTCCAGCAGGACAAATTTTTGCTTTCGCAGGCGTTCGACTAACGCAACCAGCGCGACTTTGGAGGCATCCGTTACATTGTGAAACATGCTTTCGCCAAAGAAAGCCCCACCGATCTGAACGCCATACAGTCCGCCCGCCAATTTGTCTTCTTGCCACGCTTCCACGCTGTGGGCAAACCCAAGTTTGTGAAGCTGCGAGTAGCTGTGGATGATCTCTTTGGAGATCCAGGTGCTCCCATGGGCTTTGGCGCAGGACCGGATCACCGCGCCAAAGTCCGTATCAAAGGTGATTTCAAACTTGTGCTGCTTTAGGACGCGCTTAAGACCATGCGAGATGTGGAATCGCTCATCCAGCGGGATGATCGCGCGCGGGTCCGGCGAAAACCATGCGATCTCGCCGTCCTCGTTCACCGCCATCGGGAAGATTCCCTGACAATAGGCCGCGAGCAGGAGCTTCGTAGTCACGCCACGGTTGTCGCTTCATGCCGACAAGCTGCCCGCGGTCGAATGCGCGACTCGATCCGATCGATCGCCCAGCGCGCGTGCTCGGCAATAAGCGGTTCCTTGTCCATAGTAGCTCGTTTAAGAGCTGGCAGGCTCGTGCGATCACCAACATTACCAAGGGCCACGCAAACATTGCGAAGCAAGCCGCGGCGTTTCGTGCGCATCATGGGCGTTCCCGCAAACCGGCGCTTGAATGCCGCATCATCGAGCGCGAGCAATTCAATCAGGTCAGGTGTGTCAAGGTCCGATCGCGCGTGCTCTTTCATCATCTGTCCCTCGCGCGCGAATCGGTTCCAGGGACAGACCTGCAGGCAATCGTCACATCCGTAAATGCGCGTGCCAATTGCGGGACGCAACTCCTCCGGGATAGCCCCCTTCAATTCGATCGTCAGATACGAAATGCAGCGCCGCGCATCGAGTTGAAACGGCGCAATGATCGCTTCCGTCGGACATGCGGTAATACAGCGCGTGCAATTGCCGCAACGATTCGTTTCGGCAACGTCAGGTTCGATTTCGAGCGTGGTGACGATCTCCGCCAGAAAAAACCAATTCCCCAATTCTCGGCTGATCAGGTTCGTGTGCTTCCCAATGAATCCGATGCCCGCGCGTTCAGCCAAATCGCGCTCGAGAAACGGTCCGGTGTCTACATACCAGAGGGACTGCGTTTCCGGAGCCAGACTATTCACGAACGCCGAAAGTTCCTTCAGCCGCTCGCCCATCACGTCGTGGTAATCCTTGAATCGCGCGTAACGGGCGATCGGGCCTTCCTCCGCTCCGAAATAACTCACGGCAAGACTGATCACCGTTCGCGCGTCCGACAGCACTTTCCGCGGGTCCACGCGCTTGTGCGCGTTGCGTTGGAGATAGCCCATCTCTCCGTGGCGACCCGCCTCCAACCAACGCGCGAATTGCTCTTGGTGCGTCGGCGGCTCGGCGGAAGTAATACGGCAAGCGTCAAAGCCGAGTTCCTGCGCCCGTTGAACGATCGCCGCTTTCATGCGCGCGCGCTTCGCCGCGCCTCCTCAAACGAATGTCGCACCTGAAACGCGACCTCCTTGATCGACCGCATGCCAGTGCTGATCAGAATATCCGCCTGGCGGTATACCAATTCGCGCGCGGCAAGCAGTTCACTGATTTTTTCCATCGGGTCGGGGCACTGCAGTAACGGGCGATGCGTTTGACTGCGCACCCGCTGCCAAATTACTTCGGGCGTCGCCCAAAGACAAACCACCAGCGCATGCTCCTTAAGTTTGGCCAAATGCTCGGGGTTCGCGCCCAAACCACCACCGGTCGCAATCACCGTTTGTCGCATTTGGCCAAGGTCCTCCACAACATGCTCTTCGATCTCCCGAAAACCGGTCTCGCCGGACTGGGCAAAAATATCAGAAATGCGTTTCCCAGTTCGGTCTTCTATGAGTTGGTCGGTATCCGCGAACTCGAAGTGCAACTGCGCGGCAACCAGTCGCCCCACAGCGGACTTGCCAGTCCCCATGAAGCCAATAAGCGCCAGATTATGGAACTGTCGCGGCTGACTCACCTAACGAGTTTAGCCGCAGTTCAGGCCCACGTCACTTCTCCTTTGGGCTCGGCGAGGAGAATGCTCTGAAGAAAACGGATGGCTTTCTCCAGTCCTTCGCGGGCGGTCATCAGGCTGTCCTCATGCTCGATCGAAAGCGCGCCGTCGTAGCCGGCCATCCGCAATGCGGAAACAAAGTTGCACCAGAAATGCCGCGGGTTGCCGTAACCCACGGTCCGGAAAATCCACGAGCGATTGATCTCATCCTTGTAATGCTTGGTATCAAGCACGCCATTTCGGCGCGAGTTCCATTCGTGAATGGACACGTCCTTCGCATGCACGTGCCAAATGGCACCCCTCAGCGCACGCACCGCTTCGCAAGGGTCCATCCCTTGCCAGAACAAGTGCGACGGATCGAAATTCGCGCCGATCACGTTCCCGACCGCGGCGCGCAAACGCAGCAGCGTCTCCGGATTGTACACCACGAACCCCGGATGCATTTCCAACGCGATCTTATTGATGCCGTGGTCCTTCGCAAACGCCACCGTCTTCTCCCAGTAGGGAATCACGACCTCGTCCCATTGGTATTTCAGAATCTCCAGGAAGTCCGGCGGCCAGGGACACGTCACCCAGTTCGGCTGCTTATCGCCGGGGGCGCCGCCCGGACAGCCGCTAAACGTGGTTACGACATCGATTTCCAACATGCTCGCCAGGCGCACTGCTTTGCGAAAGTCCGCGTCATATCCGTCAGCGAGTTTTTTGTTCGGATGCAACGGATTGCCGTGACACGACAAGGACGAAACCCTGAGCCCGCGCGAGGTAATTTGCTCCAGCCACGCGCGCGCTTTTCCTTTGTCCGCGAGCAGCGCATCCACATTGCAATGCGCGGTGCCGCAATATCCGCCGCCGCCGATCTCGACCGCCTGCACGCCAAGGCCGCCCAGATAATCCAGCGCCTGCTCCAGCCCCATTGAATCCAAAATAACCGTGAATACCCCGACCTTCATAATGCCGCGCAGGCTAAACTTTTCCGTTTAGAAACGCAAATTCCTCGACTACTGTGGGTTCGGCCGCGCACTCACCTGCGCAGCCACCGGGCCCATAGCTCAGGGGTTAGAGCAGGCGACTCATAATCGCTTGGTCGGGGGTTCAAATCCCTCTGGGCCCACCATTCACATATCCGTTTTCGCGAAACCAGGCTACTGCCTCCACGAGGGCTTGGCGCGGCGGGGTTTGGGGCAGGCCGAGTTCACGAATGGCTTTCGCGGGCGAGAAAAACATTTTGTAGCGCGCCATCCGTACCCCGGCCAACGGTGCTTTCGGCGCTTTTCCCGTGATACGCGCGATGCCTTCGTCCACGTAAGCCGCGGCGAGCGCAACAGTGTAAGGCACGCGAAACTTCGGCGCGGGTGTGCCCGTAATTGCTTCCAGGGTTTGCAGAGTTTGCTTCATGGTCCAATTGCCGTCCGCGTTTCCCAAAATGTATCGCTCACCCGCCTTCCCATGTTCCGCGGCGAGGATATGTCCTGCCGCAACATCCCGCACGTGGATCCAATTCAACCCCGTATCCACATAAGCCGGCATTTTGCGATTTAGGAAATCGACGATCACCTTGCCGGTCGGCGTGGGTTTTACATCGCGCGAGCCAACCGGCGCGCTGGGATTCACAATCACCACCGGTGCGCCTGTCGCGGCGAACTCGCGGGCGATCTCTTCCGCCTGCCATTTCGAGCGCTTGTAATGATTGCTCATCTGCTTGGCGGAGACGGGCGTCTCTTCGTTGGTCGGCGTGATTCGTCCATTCACTGCCTTCGGCAAACCGATGCAGCCCACTGTGCTGGTGTAAACAATCCGGGAGCAGCCCGCCTCGATGGCTGCGGCGATGACGTTCCGCGTTCCTTCGACATTGGCGGCGTACATCGGCGCATAATCTTTGAGCCAAAGGTGGTAACTCGCCGCTACATGAAAACACCAATCACAGCCGCGCATCGCTTCGGACAGTTTCCGCCCATCGCTCACATCTCCGTAAACGGGTTCATATTCCGCGCCCTTCAAACCGCGGACGTCGCTGCCCTTTCTGAGCAGCGCCTTGACTCGGTGGCCCCGCGTCGTCAATTCATGGACGAGATTAGCCCCGATGAACCCAGACGCGCCTGTGACGAAGCAGTTCATTTCAGCTTCGGGAAGAACTGCCGCGCGGTCACGCACGTCGTGCGGCTGAGTTCTTCGAGTGAACAGCCTTTGACCTGCGCCACGGTCGCGGCGATCTCCTGCACATATGATGGCTCGCAACGTTTGCCACGGTACGGCACCGGCGCGAGGAACGGACAATCTGTTTCGAGCATGAATCTGTCCATCGCCGTCGCCGCGACAGTTTCGCGCACCGTTTGCGCATTCTTGAATGTGACTATCCCAGTGAAGCTTACGAGTGAACCCAGTTCGATCACGCGCTTCATTGCGGCGGCGTCGCCGCCGAAGCAGTGGAACACGCCGCGGACCTTGCTGGCCCAAGGCGCTAATTGCTTGAGGGTCGCTTCGAATGAATCGCGCTGGTGAATGATGCAATTCATTTTCAGTTCGCT
>DATENK010000230.1:0-4178 GCA_035275085.1 Verrucomicrobiia bacterium
GCTCGACGTTCACCACGACCCGAGCCATATCGATATCGAAAAGATTGGTCTGATTCTCCCCCATCACGGAAAGCATGCCGATCAAGTCCTGCCAATTGTCCTCAGCGACATTACTTTCTTTGAAATACGTGTTGCGGTACGAATTCGGGTCTTCACCGCGGTAATTGAAGTTCGGCGGCGCGATGTCGCGGTACACTGCATAAGTGTTGCCGCCACTGTCATTTGGAAACTGCCGTTCAGCCCAATCGCTCCCAACGTCCTCATTGCCGGCATACAGACCGCTCGCAGGAGTGCCACCCGGACCCGCGCCATTGTTGACCTTCAATTGGATGAAGCGCGACCGATTGCCTGCAGCTCCAGCCTTTTGGGCGATGGCCGCGCCGATCACCTGCGCCGAAACCACCTGGGCGTTGATGTTGAAGCCGCTGGCGTTCTTCCACGGATTGTCGTCCGGGAAATTGATGCGGTAATTGTGGGGCGTGGATCCCCGGCTGCCGTGGCCGCGATTGCGGACGCCGCAGAGATGGCGCAAATCAACGCCCGTCCCGTCGATGCTGATAAAGGTGGCGTTTACCTGGGAGTCGCTGCCGGCGGAACTGTTAAATATCGAGCCAAGCTCCGTTTGCTGCGCGGTGGTCATAATCAGCTTATACGTGGGCGGCACGCCGCTGTACGTAACATCATCCACCTGGAACATGGCGTTCGCACCGTGCGCGCTTGCGCTGTCGGCCGTAGGTGCAGGCCATGAGCGGACGCGACCCTGGGCGTCAACGGCTTCGACGTAATATTCGACTAACGTGTTGTTCCCCATGGGCAACAGAACGATGCCGTAGATGCCATCGTTCGGCGACGCGTCATTATGGTTGCCGTCATCGAACATTTGAGAAGGAGCGAACGAGGGCGGTGATCCCGAATCGATGCGGGAGTAAAGATTGACCGTCAATCCGGCAGGGGACTCATCGATCACCCGAGCGGTGATTGTTACCGCATCGCTCGAGCGCGGAATGATCGGTGCGTGGTTCACTTCAGCCACAATTGGTGGGATGTTATTTGTGGCCGCGAAATTGGCGCGCCCCGGCGTGGGATTATTGGTAGGGCTTGAGGTCCAATTTTGTCCATATTGATTGGGCAGCGCAGGATTCCGCAACTCCAGGGAGCAGCCGCCGCCGTCCGCCCCACTGTACCAGCCCCAACCACGCCGGTTATAGCCATCTGCAGGTTCGAGCCGGCGCGTCGCCCAATCACCGGCATCGGAGTAGGTGACGCTGTCGACACGATCACCGGCGGCGTTATTGAGGTTGATCGCATTGCGGCTGTTGCTGAGGACGGGCGCGAAATTTGTCAGCAGGCGGCCATTCAAGTTCAGCACGCCAATGTTCACCCAGCTCCCGACGACATTCGTTACCAGTGGGAACTTGTTCGCAAACGTCGGCTGATGCGCCGCTACCACCAAATACTTGCCCGATTGCAAAATGGTATTTGTCGGAAACTTGAAATCGATGCCGCCGCTGATCGTCCAGCCGGACAGATTGACATTCGTGGCACTGACATTCAGCAATTCCACCCATTCTTCCCGCACGTCGTGCGACGCGGGGTTGTACATGATTTCATTGACGACGATCTGCGCATGGACGGAGATGGCCGCAAGGAACAGCAGACTAACTCGGAAGGACTTCATACTGTGTTAAGGAGCAAGACGTGCGCGATAGAACTTTTGTAACAGAGGATTTCCTGAATCCTGGATCAGGTTCGCGCTGTTGGTCTGGAAGAAAGTTCCCAACACATCCCAGCGGCTGAGGTTCGTGGAAAAATCGACCACGTAATTACGGTTTGGGAACGCATTCAGTACAAATTGATTGAGACCGGGCGCGGTCAGTACCGCGGCGGGGGCGATAAAGGTGAATGCGCCAATGTCCTTTGTGCTGCCGTCGGGATCTGTGCCGATGCCCGCATCGATGCAGGGCGAAGAGGACTGCAAGCGGTAATCGTGCGTCCCCACGAATTGTGGCAAAGCCGTTTGATTGCCGGCACCCGGCCAATCTTCTGAAACGTTGCAATACACTATAGTAAAGTTCGTCGGTCCAAAGTCGGTTCTAACGGGATCAAAGGAACGCAAAATCGAATTGGTGATTCGGTAGTCGATATTAGGGCCGGGAGCATTGTCCTTGTACGCAGCCACCACTGAGTTTGACCTTCCGAGAATCGTGCATTCGTTCATCGTGACGAATGTTGCGGGGCCACCGTTCCATTTTGCCGACACGCTCGTGATACAGTCGGCCACGATGCAACGCTTAAAGTTAACTACGCGGTTGAAGATGCTGACGCCCTTTCCGTCCGGATCCACCCCGGAATCCATATTGCGGAAGATGCAGCGCTCGACGTCGATGGCAGCGTCCAGCGTGTCCAAACCATCGTCGTCCGTGTACCCGATTACCGAGTCCACGATGTTCACTTGCTGGCCGGCGCCTTGAGCGTGCACGTAAAGGGCGTCCGAATCATCGGGTCCTCGGAACTCAAGAAAGTATGTGTTCGTAACGAACAGGCCCATGTTCTGCAATTCCGGGCCCATTCGCGCGCGAGACATCAGGCAATCAGCAAATGTGAGGTCCGCCCCGCTGCCCATCATGATCTTCCCAATGGAACCAAGGTCCGTAATGTTGCAGTGGTCGAAAAGGATGCGCGAATTCGTGGGGCGAAACGCGGGACCTGTTCCCGTGTGGCCTTCGCCGCCGGCGCGTCCAGCCCGATTGATGGACGTGTAACGGTACACCGACGGCTGTGCCGTATTATGGCGAATCTGGCCCCAGGAAAGGCCGAGGTTCGCGCTGCTGCAAGTAATTGTCACCGGGTAATCGGCGGTGCCGAGCGATTGAACCGTGCCCGCAACCAGGATGTCCGCTGCAGTCGTGCCGGAAGCGACGCCATCCACCATCACCAACGTGTTCGAGAGGATAGTCAAGGTGTGTCCCGCGGGGACGGTAACGTCATTCGTGACACGCACAATGCCGCTCCAAGTCGTTGCGGAACCCGGCAAAGTGCCGCCAATGGTGCTCACCGGATCGTTCGTGACCGCGCGGATGCTGCGGGTGGCGGAAGTTGTTCCAATCGTGGCGGTCAGATTGAAGTCAATCGCGCCCGAAATAGTGACGAAAGCGCTGCCGCATCCATTTCGAAGGACGACTTGATTTGGCGATATGCTCACCCCTGGACTGGCTGTCAGGGTGGCGGTGCCGTCCCAAACGGATTTATCTGAATCGACCCGCACCAGGGTGGGGATGCCTGCAATATAGCCGCGTTGAACTGTTAGTTGCACCGCCGAACGGCCAGAATAGCCGCACAGAGAGAAAAGCATGGCGAAACCAAACGCCATTCGGAGGGGCTGATGCATTGCGGCATTGTGCCAGAACGATGACGAAAAAGCCACTCGGAAATGGGTGACAAAATTGTAATTAACAGCTTCAGCAGGCCGGTGCGGAGGGCTTAGACCGAACCTTCACGGTAGGGTTATTGCCCATGGGGAAACGCAAGTTAACAAGGTACAACCCGTCCTTACCGGTCTGGGCGCGGTTTCCGTTTATCAGTGAGTTTCGATATCTATGAAGATGTTCGTAAGGCCGCTTGTTTTGGGGTTTCTTGCGGTAACCATAACGTTTAGACCCGCCTGCGCCGAGGAAACGAATCTCGCGGATGTCGCCCAATTAAAGGGTCTCTCCCTCGAGGACATATTGAAAGTGCAGATTTGGACGGCATCGCGCAAAGAGGAAAGCGCCCTTCAAACTGCGACCGCCGTCAGCGTCATTACGCAGGACGACATTCGCCGGTCGGGAGCCACGAGCATTCCTGAAGCGCTTCGGCTTTCCCCCGGCATGCACGTGGCGCGCCTCAGTTCGCATGAATGGGCGTTGAGCGCGCGGGGATTTCTGGCCGGGGCCGGCAATAAACTCCAGGTGCTGATTGACGGCCGCAGCGTATATACGCCGCTTTTCTCCGGTGTGTTTTGGGACGTTCAGGACACGATGCTGGAGGATATTGATCGGATCGAAGTGATTCGCGGTCCGGGAGCGACCTTGTGGGGCGCCAACGCCGTGAACGGTGTGATCAATGTCATGACCAGAGATGCTAAACAGACGCAAGGGACTTTGATCACCGGCGGCGGTGGCACCGAGGAACGTGCCTTC
>DATENK010000231.1:0-3379 GCA_035275085.1 Verrucomicrobiia bacterium
CGATAGCGCTTCAGCATCACGGGGACGCGATTCAATTCGCAAACATTTACATCAAGGAACTGTCGGCGGCTGCAAGTCCCTTTCGCGCCGAGGTTGTGCCAGCCCCCGGCATTAAAGGCCCCTTCGGGACTGTCATTGATCCAGCGGGTGATCTCTATTTTGTGGAAATGACTACAAACCGACTGTCGAGGCTCGATGGCAGCGGCAAAGTCACTGTGCTGGCCACCAATCTCGATGGCCCGCACAACCTTGCGGTGGTGCGTGACCGTGCCATTTATATTGCCAACACCTGGAAGAACCAGGTGCAGAAATATGATCTTAAAACCGGCGCCTTGGGCGCGTTCGCGGGCACGGGCGAAAAAGGGTTCAGCGGCGATGGCGGTCCGGCAGCGCAGGCGAAGTTCGATGGCATTCATTGCGTGTCCTATGCCGCCGACAAACTCTATCTGGCCGATCTCGGTAATCGCCGCATCCGCATGATCGACCTCAAAACCGGCACCGTAAGCACCGTCGCCGGCAATGGTCAAAAAGGCGTTCCGCCCGACGGCGCCACTGCAACTGACGTCCCGCTCGTTGATCCACGCGCCGTCATAGCCGACAATGCAGGGAACATCTTTATCCTCGAACGGAGCGGCAATGCGCTGCGTCACGTTGATCCACGAGGAAAAGTTCGCACCGTCGCCGGCACCGGCCAGAAAGGCTTTTCCGGGGATGGCGGCGATGCGAAACTCGCCACCTTCAACGGCCCCAAACATCTCTGCTTCGATCTGGAAGGAAACGTTCTCATCGCCGACACCGAAAACCACGTCATCCGCAAATATATGGTTAAGCACGGCACCATCGTCCGCGTCGCCGGCACCGGGAAGAAAGGCGACGCGGGCCTGAACGGCTCGCCTCTTGAAATGGAGTTAAACCAACCCCACGGCGTTTACGTGCATCGCGACGGAACTTTGTACATTTCGGATAGCTCGAACGACCGCATCCTGAAAATCAGCGCACGATAGCCGATGCGGGCGCTCCCACCGTCAGGTGCAGGCGCGCGATCGCCCGCTGGCCCCGCTCATTGGTTCGCTCGACCCGCACCAGATAATGCCCCGGTTTCGCAAAACGATGCTCGGTCACGGCGTAGCCATCCTTCGCGTGCTGTTCGACGTTGCCATCAGATTTCACCGTGACTTTGTCGCTGCCGTCGCCGAAATCCCATGTTTCATTCCCATACGTCGTTCGGAAAGTCCGCACCTTGAACGTCACTGGATCTCCCGCGTGAATGTTCATGGTCGGTGAAAACGCCGGATGAATCGTGGGCGGCAGTTGGTCCGGCGCGGACTTGTCAATGACGAGCACAGTCGTGAAGTCATAATCCATTTCGCCTTGCGAATCGGTAATTTTCAGAATCTCGCTGTATTCGCCGGATCGTGAGTATGTGCGTTCCACGGTCGGACCGCTAGCGGTCGTGCCATCCGTAAATGTCCAATCGTAGCGCGTGATCTTACCCGACTTGCTCCAGGATTTTGAACCATCGAGCAGGACTTTGTCGTTGGTGAAGACAAAATGGTGCGGTCGCGCCACGGCAATGATCTTCGGTGCGTATTGTCGCTGATAGGCTTCCCACAAAAAAGCATACCCTTCCTGGATGCCCCACATCCCGGAGGGTTGGCGGCTGGTGATATCAAAATGCAAATGCGACCATCCGCCGCTGCCGCCTTCCTTCCCGAGCACGCCGATTTTTTGGCCCATGCTGACCCGCGCATCCAGGCGCATCGCAGCGTCGATAGTTTGAAGGTGGCTATAGCGATAGTACCAGCCGCGATCATCGAGCAGATAAACCACGTCATAACGCGGCTTCGCAGGACTGTCCTCGTAGCCCGCCAATATATTCGTTCCCGACGAAATCACCCGTCCCTTGGTTGCAGCGATCACATCCACCATCCCTTCCGCTCCGCCGCAATCCAACCCGTAATGGTAATAGATTTTCTTTCGGGCCGGATCTTCGCCGCCGTCCACATACGACGGTTCATTGGCCATTTGTGTGTGGGTCGCAAACCAAAGTTGCTTCAGCGGATAAATGAATGTGCCAGGTTCGATCCACGGCGATCCGCCGGGCCATAGCCGAATCCGTGCCTCTTTCAACAGGCCCCACGCATTTCCTTCGCTGCTGTTTGCGATGTGACCTTTCGTGATCGGACAATCGACCTGAACACCGCCAAAGCTCACCGGGAGATGATACGTCGCCGAAGTCACAACCAACGATTGGCCGTTAATGGCAATCTGAACTCGGGCCTGCCGCACCGCATCGCGCAAGGGGTCACGCGTCTCGTCCACGCGCAGCAGTTTCACCGTCACCACCCTTCCATCGCCCAGCTTCACTTCCTGGATTTCATTTACATCCAAATCTACCGCTCGAACCGTCGTCGCTTGTGATTGAGCTGAAACGCTCGATCCGGTCAGGATAAAGATTATAACCAAATGTGCCCAAAAAGCGTTCATAGCTGCAGATTGCCAATGGTCCCAGCAGCCGACAATCCTGGAAATGGGGAGCTTGAAAGCCGGGCCTATCTCTGCGGAAATAGAAAGCATGCGATCCGGGTTTTGCGCTTTGATACTCGCGAGTGCGCTCTATGTCTGCGCGGCAGAACCGGAGTCGCAACCCTTGGCGGCCAATATCACCCGCTTAGTGGAAGCACTCGATTTTCTGGGCGCCCCTCTGCCGCGAGAGGTCAAAAAACCGATTTCACCGGACGCGGAGGCTCTCCAACAACTGTTCGATCAATACGTACTCTTCATTGTGGAAATCAATCCCGAATCGCGCGTGAAGGTGCGCCGGGGCCCGGCGAAAGCGGTGCTGCAGCAAGCGGCCTATACGCCTATAATTTTAAAAATTATTAATCTTAGTACTGTCACCAAGGAACTGCGCGTCACGAGTCCTCAAGCGGGTCAAGTGTATGCGGGCATGACGCCTCTTAGTGCAAAGCGAATGCAGCGTGAGTCTTTGCGCGAACTCGATGCCAAAGCCGCCAACACGAACCTTTTCCTGGATGCGGAGATGTTTGCTCGCCCCCCGATGACGCCGCACTTGAGCGGCCTGGAAGTGGAATATGCGCTGGCGTTGGTTTATAGCCGCGATGCAGGGAAGCGAGAAGCAACTCTGGCATTCGACCTCGGCGGCGCAACGCAGGACCTTGGTTTCCGCGCGGAACTGCCCGTATTATTCGACATCCAGCCAGCGATCCCAGTGACCCTGCGCGTGCAGGATCAGGATGGTACGCCGGCCACAGGAAGTTTCATTTTCCGCGATGCGGTCGGGCATGTCTGTCCGCCGCAAGCGAAGCGCCTGGCGCCGGACTTTTATTTTCAGCCGCAGATTTACCGCAGCGATGGC
>DATENK010000232.1:0-13883 GCA_035275085.1 Verrucomicrobiia bacterium
CCCGGAGGGAAAACACACACCCGCGGCCGAACTACACAGGCTGGCGGGTAAAGAACCGGCACAGAAAAGCACCAATGACCAAGGACCAAGCACCAAGGAAGCGCGAAGAACCAATGACCAAAGACCGACATAAACGCGGGGCTAAGCTGGGCCCCGAGTGAAGAACCGGGGACGGCGCGCCCAAGGCAAAGCAGCGGAACGAGCCGCCCACTCTGCCGGGGACCACAGGCGATAAACGCGGCCCCGCCGAGCGGCAGACGCCGCGCGCTGCTGGGCGAGCCACTGGTGGCCAGCAGGGGACCGCAAGGAAGGAGGACGGCGCGCACGCCACGGCCGGGGCAGCGCACCAAAGAGAACGAAGAGCACGGCGCCCCACGGACCGAGCCAACCCGGATTGGCGAGCCAGGCGATAAGAACGGAGGAGACCACGGCGAAGGGCAGCCAACCTGGCCGCGACCAACGCAGAAACTGGAGCCAGCGACCGAACAGACTGGCGGACTGAAGCCGAAGCGACGAAGCCCCCGACGACCGCGCTACACTGACGGGCGAACGACCCGGAACGCCCGTAGACCTTGCCAAGAAAAGCGCCCTCCTGTACAATTGTCCGTAGTTCTTCTTGCGGGTGTTTCCGATCCGGATTTTTAACACGGAGCGCACGGAGTGAAGCGGAGTGCCACTGGCTTTTGTTCACAGTTCGCAGTTCGCGGTTCAGAGTTCAGGATCAAAAGGACAACAACAGCGAAGCTGTAACTTCGGAGCGGAGTGGCAACGGAGATTGGAGTGGAGTCGCGGAGCGGGTGTGCTCAGTGCGGAGCGAATGACCGGCATCAGCAGCGGCCATGATCAAGCGATTAGTGGGCCACTGGGCGGCTGGCATGTGCGCTGCGCCGGTTCATCCAGCGGAGCAGCCTTGCTGGAGGCATTACTTTCCCCTTAGGCGATAAAACGCCGTTAGCCTGCTTGTATCATTAGTAAGAAGATACTTGCTTCCACATCGAAACCTTTCGCCTGTTGGCGCAGTCCAGGTTGCTTAGGGCTCAGCGAAACTGGAACTCTCCAATGTGAATCCCGGCCACAGAGGCCATGAAAGAACTACGTTCGGATTATCCTTGGTAATCGAGAGGGACGGTTTGCTCAGGTTGGGGAGGACCAAAAGCTTGTTATACGAAATGGCCATCAGGTCAGGGCGACCGTCACTGTTCACGTCCGGTGATCCCAGGGCGGTGGTGGGCTCGAAACGGGGCGCCATTTGAATGTTCGTGTTGATAATGAAACCACCACGCCCGTTACCAAGCATTAAGGTCTGATACCACGCGTTGTTGTGGCCGATACATACGTCATCTATTCCGTCGCCGTTATAATCTGCCACCGTGAGAGCCTCGGGATATGCTCTGACAGTGAGGTTTGTTTTCCCGTAAAATCCGCCGCTCCCATCTCCCAGCAGCAGAGTCATGCTACCTTGAGGCGCCATGTTTGCCCAGATAACGTCAGGGTGATCATCGTCATTGAAGTGGCCGATGGCCAGAGTGCTCACGGGATTGGGACTGGCATTAGTGCCCACAAGGGTAAACGATCCATCGCCATTGCCTATCAAAACATTGACAAATCCAGAAGGGCCGTAGCACGAAACTGCGAGGTCGGGCCGCCCATCATGGTTCAAATCTGCCACAGCCACGTCACGGGCAGAGGGAGCCAGCGCCGTGCGATTGTGGCTGAAGTGAAAGGTCCCATCTCCGTTTCCAAGCAAAATGCTGAAGGTGCCCTGGCCGAAGTCAATTCCCACAACGTCATCCTTACCGTCCCCGTTAAAGTCCGAAACCTGAACAGCAGAAGGCCAATTGCCAATAAAATAATTTGTGCCCTCTCGAAAACTCCCATCTCCATTTCCCAAGTAGAACTTGACGGTCGGCCCCCTTTCGACTCCGACGACGAAGTCTGGTTTTGAGTCCGAGTTGAAGTCTCCAACAGCCAAATTGTTTCCCTCGGAACCAGCGGGGTACATGTTGGCCAACGTGAAGCCTCCGAAGCCGTCGCCCAAATAAACTGCCACGTAGGTCTGCCAAACGTTGCAAACAACATCTGGTTTACCGTCGAGATTGAAGTCGCCCGTGCAAAAGCTCACGGCATATTCGCCGATAGGCGCCGTGCGCACCGGGCCAAACACCGGCTGTGAAGCGGCCTGGGCGGTCCACGAAAACGTTAGGACTATGGCGATACATGCGCCAAGTGCCCCCGGGGAAATAATGAGACGGCGCGCTAATCGCCAAGTTTTTCCCAATGAGGGTGCCAAAGGGGTGGAATCACACATGTCTGAAACGTTAAGTTTGCTGAAGGAGAAGCGCGAAGTCAATAACGGACGGAGAAAGCTCCTCATAGAATTGGAGACCGTAGATACCTTCCGGAGCCATGGATGGCGGAGGCACTTTTCAGTTTCGATTGTAGATTTCTGAATTTTGGATTGTCCGTTTCACTCCTTCTCGAACTCCACAGCTTTGGAACGAAAAGACCAGCGGGAGTGCTCAAAACACGTCAAGCCCTTGCGGCAGCACTTAATAAAACCCAAAAGTCCAAGGATTGGACGTCACGGCTGGAACGAAGGTGGAAGCAAAACAATACCCATCCACCCATCGACGGGTGCCACTTTTTCCTTCCCGGCCCGACGGTGTAAAAAGATGCAAAATTGTTGTTGCAAGGGGGTATTTCTTGGCTAATATTCGCGCTCCGTTTCCTTTATTCGGGATTCGGGGCACAAATCGCAAAAGGCTGAAGGCTGAATGTTGAAAGCCGAAGGCCCGTAGCGAAAAACAAACCGCAAGGCAGTAGGCAGTTGGCTGAAAAGAGCTCAGCCGTTGCCGGCCGAGGCGGTTTTTCGTGTCGCTGCAAATAGGAAGACCGCCTAAAGGCGGAACTCCGAACGCGGGGCGAAACAAAAAAGAAAATTTAAATGCCGACAATTAATCAATTGGTTCGAAAGGGTCGCAACAGGTTGCGGGCGAAGTCGAAGTCGCCGGCGCTGGAAGGGGCGCCGTTTCGTCGTGGGGTTTGCCTGCAGGTGATGACGCGCACGCCGAAGAAACCGAATTCGGCGATGCGGAAGGTGGCGAAGGTGCGTTTGACAAACGGCTACGAAGTGATCGCTTATATCCCGGACGAGGGACACAACCTGCAGGAGCATTCGATTGTGCTGGTGCGGGGTGGTCGTGTGAAAGACCTGCCGGGGGTGCGGTACCATATAGTACGTGGGACGCTGGACGCGACTGGGGTGGAGAAGCGTCGGGTAAGCCGGTCGAAGTATGGCGTGAAGCGTCCGAAGGAAGGGAAGAAGCCGGCGGCTGCAGCAGCGGCGCCGGCGGCGTAAACCGGATGAATGGATCGTTGGATGATTGGATGACTGAATGAAAGACCGGCTGCAGGCGGAACTCCGAACGGAGATTAAGATCAGGATTACGAGTAAGATTAAGATTTAGATATGTCGAGAAGACGAAGAGCAGTGAAGAGGCCGTTGGTGGATGACGCACGGTTCCACAGTCCGTTGGTGACACGGTTGGTGAACACGGTGATGTACGGCGGCAAGAAGATGACCGCGCAGCGGATTGTGTATGGCGCGTTCGACCGGATCGTCGAGAAGAACCCGAGCTCGAACCCGCTTGAAATTTTGCAGCGGGCCGTGGATAATGTGAAGCCACGGTTGGAGGTGAAAGCGCGGCGGGTAGGCGGGGCGACTTACCAGGTTCCATTGGAAGTGCCAACGGATCGTCAGCTCGGGCTGGCGGTGCGGTGGCTGGTTGATTTTGCGGACGCACGGAAGGGCACACCGATGCGTGACGCGTTGGCGGCGGAGATTATGGATGCGTACCAGGGGCAGGGGAATGCGATTCGCAAGCGCGATGATGTACATAAGATGGCGCAAGCGAACAAGGCATTTGCCCATTTCCGCTGGTAGGATTTTGATGAGGCCCGCCCCGAGTAGATCGGGGCGTTTTTATCTCTAAGGCTGAAGGCTGAAACGAACGCGGAACGGAAAAGACTAAGATCAGGATTACGAGTAAGAGTAAGAATTTGAAATGCAAGCAGTAGCAGAAAAACCGAAAAGTGTGAATTCGCCGAACCGGCCGTATCCGCAAGAGCGTACGCGCAATATTGGTATTGCAGCGCACATCGACGCGGGGAAGACCACCACGACGGAGCGCATTCTCTTTTACACCGGGCTGATCCATCGCATGGGCGATGTCGACGACGGCAATACGGTGACGGACTGGATGGAACAGGAACGTGAGCGCGGGATCACGATCACGTCGGCGGCGACGACCTGTTACTGGACGCAAAAGGACGACGGCACCTACAAGGCCTACAAGGGCGTGCCGCATCGGGTGAATATTATCGATACCCCCGGGCACGTGGATTTCACGGCCGAAGTGGAGCGATCCATGCGCGTGCTGGACGGCGCCGTGGCGGTGTTCTGCGGCGTGGCGGGTGTGCAACCGCAATCGGAAACCGTTTGGCGCCAGGCGACCAAATATAAGGTGCCGCGCATCGCGTTCGTGAACAAAATGGACCGTACGGGAGCGAATTTCGAAAACGCGCTGAGCGATATGCGCAAGAAGCTGGGTGCGTATGCGTACCCGGTGGTGATCCCGATCGGCAAGGAAGATCATCTCAAAGGCGTGATCGACCTCGTGAACGAGAAGGCGATCGTTTACGACGAAACGGACGAGACCGGGATGCGGTACGAAGTGACCGAGATCCCCGCCGATCTGAAAGAGGCGGCGCAACAATATAAAGAAGAGTTGATCGAAGCGGTATCCAACAAGGACGACGCGATCGCGGAATTGGTTCTGGAAGAGAAGCCGGTGACCCCGGAGGTATTGAAGGCCGCGATTCGCCGTTTGACCTGCAAGATGGAATTGGTGCCGGTATTGTGCGGCTCAGCGTTCAAGAAGAAGGGCGTGCAACCTTTGGTCGACGCGGTGGTGGATTATCTGCCATCGCCCCTGGACATTCCGCCGGCCACCGGCGTGGATCCGGACAACGAGAACGCGCCGGTCCAGGTGCCCTCGGATGACACCGCCAAGTTCTGTTCGCTGGCATTCAAGCTTTGGAGCGACCCGTTCGTCGGCAAGCTGGTGTTTTTCCGTGTCTATTCCGGCACGTTGAAGAAGGGCGACACTATTTATAATCCGCGCACGCGCAAACGCGAACGTGTCAGCCGCGTGATGATGATCCAGGCGGACAAACGCATCGACGTGGATTCGGTGTACGCGGGCGACATCGCGGCGCTGGTCGGCTTGAAGAACATCACGACGGGCGACACGTTGTGCGACGAGGAGTACGAAATCTTGCTGGAACCGCCGACGTTCCCTGAGCCGGTTATCTCGATGGCGGTCGAGCCGAAGACCAAGGGCGATCGCGAGAAGATGAGCGAAGGCTTGCAGCGGTTGGCGGAAGAAGATCCGACGTTCCGTTGTTTCACGAACGAGGAAACCAGCCAGCTCATTATTGCGGGCATGGGCGAGTTGCACCTGGAAATTATTCGCGATCGGTTGTTCCGCGAGTTCAAGGTGGAAGCTAATGCCGGCGCGCCGCAGATCGCGTATCGCGAAACGATCACGAAATCCTCGGACGGCGAAGGCAAGTTCATCCGGCAATCGGGCGGCCGCGGGCAATACGGCCATGCGTGCATCCAGATTCAGGCGAACGAACGCGGCAAAGGCGTTGAGATCGAAAGCAAGATTGTGGGCGGGGCAATCCCGAAGGAATACATTCGCCCGACGATCGACGGCATCGAAGAAGCGATCAGAGGCGGCGTCATTGCCGGTTACCCCATGGTCGACGTGAAGGTTCAGATCGTGGACGGCACGTTCCACGAAGTCGATTCGAGCGAATTGGCGTTCAAGATGGCGGGCATTTTCGCGATGAAAGATGCGGTCAAGAAAGCGAACCCAATCCTGCTCGAACCGATCATGAAGGTGGAAGTGACGACGCCGGAGGAGTATCAGGGCGATCTCATTGGTGATTTGACGCGGCGCCGCGGAAAGATTATGGCCATGGACTCGCGCGACCGCACCGTCACCGTCACGGCCGAAGTGCCTTTGGCGGAAATGTTTGGTTACGCGACGGCGATCCGTTCGTTGTCGAAAGGACGCGCGGCGTATTCGATGGAGCCGTTCATGTTCGAACCGGTGCCGGCGAGTATTGCGGCGACGATTTTGGATACGAAGAAGGATCGCCCGGCGGCGAGAACGTAAAAATTACGATTAGGATTAGGATTAAGAGTAAGAGTAAAAAATTTAGAAGAGAGACCGGAATATGGCGGGACAAAGAATAAGGATACGGTTGAAGGCTTACGATCACCGGGTGATCGACCAGTCGGCGCACGACATTGTCGAAACGGTGAAGCGCACGGGCGCGCGCGTCGCGGGTCCGATCCCGTTGCCGACGCGCGTGGAGCGGTTCACGGTGTTGCGCTCGCCGCACTCCGACAAGAAGTCGCAAGAGACATTCGAACAGCGCACGCACAAGCGGTTGCTGGACATTATCGATCCGACCGCCAAAACAGTGGATGAGTTGAAGAAGCTGAACCTCCCGGCGGGCGTGGATATCACCATTAAGATTTAGCTTATGCTCGGATTACTTGGAAAAAAATTAGGTCAGACCCGCGTCTATGACGAGACCGGCGCGCTCGTGCATGTCACGGTGGTGCAGGCGGGGCCGAACCACGTGATCCAGCGCAAGACCGTCGAAAGCGACGGTTACAACGCGGTGCAATTGGGTTTCGACGAGCAAAAGGAACAGCGGCTCACGAAACCGCTGCTCGGGCACATCAAGAAAGGCAACGTGCCCGCGGTGAAATGGATTAAAGAATTCCGCGATTACAAAGTCGACGTGAAGGCCGGCGACAAGGTTGGCGTGACGGTTTTTGCGAAAGGCGATTACATCGATGCCATTGGCGTTACCAAAGGGCAGGGCTTTCAAGGCGTTGTAAAGCGTCACGCGTTTCGCGGCGGTGACATGACGCACGGCGCGAAAGGCTGGCACCGCCGTTCCGGGGCGATTGGCCAACGCCTGTTTCCCGGCACGGTCATGCGCGGCATGAAGATGCCCGGGCACATGGGCCAGGTGCAGCGCACGATACAAAATTTGGAAGTCATCCAGGTGCGCGAGGCCGACAATGTTTTGTTGGTGAAAGGCGCCATTCCCGGCGCCAAAGGCGATTACGTCGTGATTCGCGAAGCGAAAAAGATTCCGAAGGGCACGGTCGTGAAGAAGGTCACCGCGCCGACGCCGAAGAAGAAAGCCGCAGCGGCTGCAGCAGCGAAGAAGTGATTACGTGATGCGTAATACGTGAGAAGATTAGAATGAAAATTCCGGTTAAAGATTTGAAGGGCAAGAAAGCGGGCGATTACGAAGTGAAAGTGCCACTCATCGAGGATGGGCGTGGCACGCAAGCGGTCCACGACGTGATCGTGGCGCACCAGGCCAACCGGCGGATGGGCACCGCTTGCACGAAGAACGTTGGCGAAGTCACGGGCACAAACAAAAAGCCGTGGCGACAGAAGGGCACCGGCCGCGCGCGCGCCGGGTCATTCCAATCGCCGTTGTGGCGTGGCGGCGGCGTGGTGTTCGGGCCGAAGCCGCGCGATTTCGGCAAGAAAGTGAACCGCACCACCCGCCAGCTCGCGTTGCGCAAGGCGCTGACCGAACGGTTGAACGCCGGCGAAGTGGTGGTGCTGGACGATTTGAAGTTGGACGAGCCGAAGACGAGGGGGTTCACAGATCTGTTGAAGAGTTTGGAGTTGAGCGATAAATCCGCGCTATTCGTCGCCCCGAGTTTCGAAAAGAATGTGCGGCTGGCGTCGCGCAATGTGCAGCGGGTCGAACTGACCACAAGCGACGCATTGAACACGTATGAACTGCTGAAACACGACCGGGTGGTGTTCACCCGCGCCGGCTTCGAGAAGTTCGAGGAGCGATTGAGCTAATGAATGCTTTTGATGTAATCAAGACCGCGCGCCTGACCGAAAAGGGCACGCGTCAGGGCGAGAAGCTGAACCAATACACCGTGGTGGCTGATCCGCGCGCGAACAAGTTCGAGATCAAGCGCGCCGTCGAGGAGCTGTTCAAGGTCAAGGTCCTCCGCGTAAACACCATGAACATGCCTGGCAAGTTGCGCCGCCAACGCACGCCGCAAGCCGGGCAGGACTCGGATTGGAAGAAGGCGATCGTCACACTCCAGAAGGGCGACAAAATCGTACTCACATAGTCTATGCCAGTAAAATCATTTAGACCTCTGACGCCGTCGACGCGGTACATCACCATCTCGTCGTTCGAGGAGATCACCAAGTCGAAGCCCGAGAAGAGCCTGACGTTTATCCGCAAGAAAACGGGCGGACGCAACGCGTACGGTCGTGTGACCGCGCGCGGCATCGGCGGCGGGCACAAACAGAAGATTCGCACCATCGATTTCAAGCGCAACAAGCTGGGCATGGAAGCCGCCGTTGAAGCGATCGAATACGATCCGATTCGTTCGGCCCGTATCGCGCTTGTGAAATATACCGACGGCGAAAAGCGTTACATCATTGCTCCTGTGGGCCTGAAGGTCGGCGCGAAACTAATGAACGGTCCCAAGGCCCCTCCGGAAATAGGCAACACTTTGCCGCTCAAGAACATTCCGGTGGGCTCAGCCATTCATAACATCGAACTCGCTCCCGGCCGCGGGGGACAGATGGTCCGCGTCGCCGGTTCGGCGGCCACGCTGATGTCGCGCGACGAAGGTTACGCGCAGGTGCGTTTGCCCTCGGGGGAAATTCGCCGCATCCATGAGGATTGTTCGGCGACCATTGGCCAGGTCGGCAACATCGAGCACGAAAACGTGATCCTCGGCAAAGCCGGCCGTTCGCGTCATCGCGGTATTCGCCCGATCACGCGAGGTATGGCCCGAAACCCGGTCGACCATCCGAATGGCGGCGGCCAGGGCAAGAGCAAAGGTGGCGGCGGCTGGCAACAGTTGACGTCGCCGTGGGGTCTGTTGGCGAAGGGGTACAAGACCCGCCACAAACACAAACACTCGAACCGGTTTATCGTCGTGAAGCGCGATGGAAGACCGATGAAACAAGATTAATTACCTATGGGTCGCTCAATTAAAAAAGGTCCGTTTATCGATGGCCACTTGATGGACAAGATCGTCAAAGCCAAAGACACAAAGTCCAAGGCGCCGATCAAGACCTGGTCGCGCCGTTCGATGATTACCCCCGAATTCGTCGGGCTGACCTTCAACGTGCACAACGGCAAAGTGTTCAACGCGGTGTTCGTCACCGAAAACATGGTCGGCCACAAGCTGGGCGAGTTTTCGCCCACGCGCACGTTCAAGAAACACGGCGCGCACACGGCCAAGGCGGAAGCCAAGTAATTTTATGCAAGTTCACGCAGTAACCAGAAACGTGCCGATGTCGCCGCAGAAAGTGCGCGAAGTGACGCGGCAGATTCAGGGCTTGCCGGCATTGCAGGCGCAGGCAGTCCTGGCGGTCGTCCCGCGGAAGTCCGCGCGGCTGATCGCGAAGACGCTCAAGTCCGCCATCGCCAATGCGGAGAACAACAACAAGGCTAAGCCCGAAGAATTAGTGGTGAAGGAAGCGCTGGCCCAGACCGGCCTGCGTTACAAGCGATTCACGCCCAAGGCGCGCGGTTCGGCCGGCCCGATCATCAAGCGACGTTGCCACATCAAAATCATCGTGTCCGATAATAAGTAGCTGACGAACCATGCACCTTTGTAACTATTTTAACTTTTGTAACTGATATATGGGTCAAAAAACAAATCCCACTGGTTTGCGCATGGCCGTCAATCGCGATTGGCGGTCCAAGTGGTATGCAGACAAGAAAGAGTTCGGAAGGCTTCTGACCGAAGATTACCAGATTCGCGAGTTGCTGAAAAAGCGCCTCGAGTCCGCGTCTGTGCCTAAAATTTTGATCGAGCGGGCCGCCAACCGCTGCCGCATCACGATCCTTACCGCGCGCCCCGGCGTGGTCATCGGCCGTAAAGGCGCGGAAATCGACAAGCTCAAGGAAGAATTGAGCAAGATGACCGGCAAGGAAATTTACGTCGACATCCAGGAAATCAAAACGCCGGAGACTGACGCCCAATTGGTTGCCGAAAACATCGCGTTGCAGCTCGAGCGCCGCGTTTCATTCCGCCGCGCGATGAAGAAAGCCATCCAGACTGCGATGGACCTTGGGGCCGAAGGGATCAAGATTCGTTGTGGCGGCCGCCTGGGCGGCGCCGAACTGGCGCGCGTGGAGAATTACCACGAAGGCCGTGTGCCGTTGCACACGTTGCGCGCGAACATCGATTTCGGTTTCGCCGAGGCGAACACCGTTTACGGCAAGCTGGGAGTAAAAGTTTGGGTTTGCAAAGGTGAGAACAAGCCCGACCGCAAACCGCAGCCGACTGAAACCGTGAGCGCGTAGGGTTTACGATTAAGATTAAGATTAGGATTTGATATGCCATTGATGCCCGCAAGAGTGAAGTACCGGAAAATGCACCGGGGCAGCCGCGCCGGGACGGCGACGCGCGGCCACACGGTAGCATTTGGCGAGTACGGATTGCAGTCCATGGAGCGGTGCTGGCTCGATACCAAGCAGATCGAGGCCGCTCGCGTGGCGGTCACGCGTTTCATGAAGCGCCGCGGCAAAGTGTGGATTCGCATATTCCCGCACAAATCATTCACCAAAAAGCCGCTCGAAACGCGAATGGGTAAGGGCAAGGGTCCGGTGGAATCCTGGGTGGCCGTGATCAAACCGGCCACGGTGCTGTTCGAAGTGGATGGCGTTACCGAAGCGGTCGCACGCGAATCGATGCGCCTCGCCGCCACGAAGCTGCCGATGCGCACGCGGTTTATCTCGCGCCATCATATGGCGGCCGCATAAACGACTATGAAGAAGAAGGCTGAATTTAAAGACGATTCGATAGCGGAGTTGACGGCGAAGAGCCGCGACCTGAAGCAGGAAATGTTTAACCTTCGCTTGCAGCAGGCCAGCGGACAATTGGAAAAGCCGCATCGCCTCCGCAAACTGCGCAAGGACGTCGCGCGCATGGAAACCCAAATGACGGTGCTGCGGAACAAGAAAGCATAATTTGCATATGGCAGAAGAGACCAAAGAAGCGATCAAATCAGAACGCGGCAATCGCAAGGAACGCATCGGAGAGGTCGTCTCCAACAAGATGACCAAAACCATTGTGGTGCAGGTTGAGCGGCGCTTTCCACACCCGCGCTACAAGAAGGTCGTGACCAGCTACAAGAAATTTTACGCGCACGATGAGAAGAACGAGGCCAAGCCCGGCGATCGCGTGCGCATCGAGGAAACGCGCCCGCTTTCGAAACTGAAGCGCTGGCGTTTGGTGCAGGTGGTATCGAAGGCCGAACAGCTCGCGCCCGTATCCGCCTAGAAAGTAAATATGTTGCAAATACGTTCCATTCTTGACGTAGCGGACAACACCGGCGCGCGGCGCGCGGCCGCGATTGGTGTGTTGGGTCGAAACCAAATGTACGCCCACGTCGGCGACGTGATCAAGGCTCACATCAAGGAAGCCGCTCCCGACGGCACGGTAAAAAAAGGCGAAGTTGTGGATGCGGTGGTTGTGCGCACCCGCCACCCGATTCGCCGCAGTGATGGCTCGTATTTGCGGTTCGATTCCAATGCAATTGTGATCATCGACAAAGAAAACAATCCTCGCGGCACGCGAATTTTTGGACCCGTCCCGCGCGAGCTGCGGGAGAAGAAGTTCATGAAGATCATTTCCCTCGCGCCCGAGGTGATTTGAATTTGAATTATGCGCAAATTTCACGTAAAAAAGAATGACGAAGTGGTGGTGATTGCCGGCACCGAACGTGGCAAGCGTGGCCGCGTTTTGCAGGTGTTGCGCGACAAGGATCGCGTCATCGTCGAAGGAGCCAAGATCATCAAGCGCCATACGCGCAAAAGCCAGGCGCATCCGCAAGGAGCCATCGTCGAACGCGAAGGCACGATTCACATCTCTAATGTGATGCGTGCCGATTTGTTTGACTCGCGCGCGTCCAAGCGCCAGCCGGCGGAAGCGGCAACGGCAACGGCGACCACGGAGAAGTAAAATGAAATCGCGAATTTATAAGAAATATGTCGATGAAGTGCGGCCCGCGCTGATGGAGCGCCGCAAGTACAAGAATGTGCATCAGGTGCCGCACATCGAGAAAATCGTCATCAACATGGGCATCAGTGCCGCCCACGAAAAGGGCGCGGTGGAAGATGCCGCGCGTGATCTTTCCATGATCACTGGCCGCAAAGCCGTCATCACCAAGTCGCGCAAGAGCATCGCGAATTTTAAGCTGCGCGAAGGCCAGCCGAATGGCTGTTTTGTGACGCTGCGCAAAGATACCATGTATGAGTTTTTCGACCGGCTGGTGGCGGTGACGCTGCCGCGCATCCGCGACTTTCGTGGGCTCTCCCAGCGGTCATTCGACGGTCGCGGGAATTATTCCCTCGGCATTCCGGACCAGACGGTCTTCCCGGAGGTTGAGTTGGACAAAATCAAACGGCAGCAAGGCATGGACATCACGATCGTGACCTCCGCCGAAACGGATCAGGAAGCACTTGACCTGTTAAAATCGCTCGGCATGCCGTTCGCCGAAGCAAAGGCGGCGGCCGCGGCAGCTTCCGCCGAAGCCTCGAAACACGAATAATTAATCTATATATGGCAAAGACAGCTTGGATTGAACGCAACAAACGCAAAGCCGCCACGGTGAAGAAATACGCCGCTTTGCGTGCGGAGTTAAAGGCCAAAGGCGATTATCAGGCGCTCGCGAAGCTTCCGCGCGACGCTAGCCCATCACGGCTGGTGAACCGCTGCAAAATTTCCGGCCGCCGTCACGCGCACCTGCGCAAGTTCGGCGTGTCGCGCCTCACGTTTCGCGAGATGGCGCTCAACGGCCTTATTCCCGGCGTAACGAAAGCGAGTTGGTAACTTTATGACGCCGACAGATCCCATCGCCGACATGCTGACCCGGATTCGCAACGCGCAACGCGCGGAGATTCCGGCCATCGAGTTGCCCCATTCCAAAATGAAAGAAAATGTCGCCGCGATTTTAAAGCGCGAGGGCTACATCAACGAGGTGGGCGTCGAAGGCACGACCATGAAGAAGCTGAAAGTGCGGCTCAAATACGACGGCCGCAAAGGCGTGATCGAAGGCTTGCGCCGCGTGAGTCGGCCAGGCCTGCGCCGTTATGTTGCCGCGGATGAAATCCCCCGCGTGCACAACGGCATGGGCACCGCAATTGTGTCCACGTCCGAAGGCATTATGACCGGCGTCCAGGCACGCAAAAAAAACCTCGGCGGCGAATTACTCTGTTACGTTTGGTAGGATTCACCTATGTCTAGAATTGGAAAACAACCTGTTAGCGTTCCCGCCGGAGTGAAGATCGCCGTGCAGGGCCAAAAGGTTTCGCTCGAAGGCCCCAAGGGCAAATTGAACTTCGATCTTCCAAAGCGCACCAGCGCGAAGGTCGATGGCGGTACCCTTGTGGTCAGCCGCAAGGGCGATGACGCCGAAGCAAAGGCATTGCATGGCTTAAGCCGCGCCATTCTGAATAACATGGTCAAGGGCGTGAGCGACGGCTTCGTAAAGAAGCTCGAGATCCAGGGCGTCGGCTTCAAGGCCGCCGTCCAGGGCAAAACGATCACCCTGAACCTGGGCTATTCGCACCCGATCAATTATCCCATTCCGGACCAGATCAAAGTCACCGTCGAGGAAAACACCAAGATAACGGTTGAGGGTCCCGACAAACAAAAGGTCGGCCAGGTGGCTGCTGAGATTCGCGGCTTTTATCCACCGGAACCTTACAAGGGCAAAGGCGTC
>DATENK010000233.1:0-8405 GCA_035275085.1 Verrucomicrobiia bacterium
GCAAGAGCACGCAGCGCTAGGCGATGAGAAGCTGGTGCGGCTTGCCCAAAGAGGCGATATGCGCGCCTTTGAGGAGTTGGTGGCACGGCATCGCGACAAGATCTACGCCCGCGCCTTCAGCATGGTTCGCAATGAAGATGACGCAGTTGATCTTTCTCAGGAAGCTTGGGTTAAGGCCTGGCAGAGGCTGAAACAGTTCCAGGGCGAATCAAGTTTCGTCACCTGGATGACGAGAATAGTGATAAACCTTTGCCTGGACCACCTGCGGAAGGCGAAACGGCACCGGGCGGAGTCGATCGAGTTGATGGACGAGGAGTCCGGCGGCGTCGAGCGGCAGATGCCAGTGGTGCAAATCAATCCCACGGAGGGATTGGAGCGCGGTGAGATACGTCAAAGGATTGACAAAGCGCTGGGCCAGCTTTCGTACGAGCATCGTACGGTTTTGGTCCTGCATGAATTTGAACAATTGGAATACAAAGAAATTGCGAAGCGAATGCAGTGTTCGATCGGCACCGTAATGTCGCGGCTGTTTTACGCGCGGCGGCGGATGGCGAACCTGCTTGCGAGCTTTAAACGAGACGAGTTAAGTTAGAGATGAAACCTGAATTGGAACTGAAATTACAAGCTTACGTCGATGGCGAATTGTCTGCGCGCGAAGCCCGGGGGGTCGAGGCAGCAATGGCCAGGGACGCCGACGCGCAAGCGCTCCTGGGCGAATTGAAAACGACGGCTGCGCTGTTGCGCGAAAACAAGCCGCAACTGGCTCTCCCGGAGACGCGTGAATTTTATTGGAGCAAGATCGAGCGCGCGATTGAACAGGCGCAACCTGAGCCGGTTCATCCACTCGCGACCTTCTGGTTTTCCCTGCGGCGTGTGCTCGTGCCGACCGCAGGTCTGGCGCTGGTGCTCTTTCTTGCGATTGCGTCGTTCAAGGTCAACACAGTCAACGATCCCTTGAATCATTTGGCCGAGGTCGAAAGCCTGTCCGAACATGTGAGTTCATTTTCATTCCGTTCGCATTCGCACAACATGTTTGTGGTGTGGCTCCACGAGAACACCGAACAACAAGCTTCTGCTGACTCCGAGCCCGACTTCGACGACGAAATTCTCCAATGAGCCGCAGTCCCTTCCGTCGTGTCTTCCAGGTCGCCGCTGCGCTCTGCCTGACCCTCGTCTTTGCTTTTCCGATTCAGGCGGCAAACTTGAAAATGGAAGCGAAGCTGGTTTGGGGATCTAACGAGCCGTCCAAGGATCATAAGCCTGTCGAAGCGGCCATCGCCGAAAAACTGCAGGCGTGCTTCAAATGGAAATATTATTACACGATCAATACGGTTGTCGCCGACGTTCCGTCACGCGCCACGCGCAAGCTGAAGGTAAGCGACCAGTGCACCCTTGAAATCACCGAGCTTGAAGGACCCAAGATCGAAGTGAAGGTGATTGGCAAGGGCGTTCCGGTCAGCAAAACCGTCAAGCAGATCGTGAAAGGAGAATTCATCACCATCGGTGGCGACGCGGAAAACAAATCGGCATGGTTTGTCGTGCTGACGCAGCTCGAATAGAACTGTCGAATTGACCTTCGGCTTCGGCCCGCCACAATGATTACATGACTTCGGCTCATGTGTTTCTTGTCCTTTCAACGTTCGCAGTAGGCCAGCACTGCCTCTTCGCGGCTGGGTATAGACTGGAACCGCAATCTCAAGCCGACCGGGACCTGGTCGAATATTTTCACCGCGAAACGCTGAAACTCCAAAAGGCGTGTTTGTCCGACATTACGACCGCTGAAGATTGGAATGCGAAGCGGGAGAAATATCGGAGAGAGTTGTTTGAAATGCTTGGTTTGTCCCCGTTGCCGTCGCGGAGCGATTTAAAAGCACAGGTAACCGGCAAAACGGAGCATCCGCAATTCACGGTCGAGCAGGTGCATTTCCAATCCATCCCCGGACTCTATGTGACGGCGAACCTTTACGTCCCCAAGGCGCTTACGAATCGCGCGCCAACAATCCTGTATTTGTGTGGACATGGCCCTGCGATTTCCAATGGCGTCAGTTACGGAAACAAAGTCACTTACCAGCACCATGGCGCATGGTTCGCGCGGAATGGGTACGTGTGCATGATTGTGGATTCGCTGCAGCTTGGGGAGATCCAGGGACTGCATCATGGCACGCACCGTGAGAACATGTGGTGGTGGAACTCACGTGGTTACACGCCTGCCGGTGTGGAAGCGTGGAACAGTATCCGGGCGCTGGATTACCTCGAAACACGCAAGGAGGTTGACCCGAAACGGTTTGGCGTAACCGGCCGTTCCGGCGGAGGCGCTTACAGTTGGTGGATCGCGGCGCTGGACGACCGCATCAAAGCCGCTGCACCGGTGGCGGGCATCACCGATTTGCAGAACCACGTCGTTGACGGCGCGGTCGAGGGCCATTGCGATTGCATGTTTATGGTGAACACGTATCGTTGGGATTATCCGCTGGTCGCAGCGCTGGTTGCGCCGCGACCGCTGCTGATCTGCAATTCTGACGCGGACACGATTTTTCCACTCGATGGCGTAGTGCGACTGCATTCAGAAGTACGGCGCATTTACGAACTGTACAATGCCGCAGACAAGCTCGGGCTCTTGATTACCCAAGGCCCGCACAAAGACACCCAAGACCTGCAATTGCCGGTCTTTCGCTGGTTCAACCGACATTTGAAAGGCGAAGACCCGATCATCGAGATGGCCGCCACGAAGCTCTTGCAGCCCGAGGATTTGAGAGTGTTCCACACGCTGCCTGGAGATTCAGTGAACACGAATATCCATTACTCCTTCGTGCCCGCTGCTAAACGGCCGGAGGCGCCGAAATCGCGAGGTGAATGGGAACAGTTGCGTGACGGATGGCTGAGTGATCTCAAAGAGAAAGCGTTTCGGGCCTGGCCCACGGATGCAGCGCCGCCGATCGTCAAGCGAGTTGCGGAAAGAGGAGAAGTGCTTATCGAGGAGTTCGAAAGTCAGCCAGGTGTGCCGTTGCAGATCTATACTGTTGGCGGGATAGGAGGGCCTCCACAGCGTCTTGTTTTGAAAGTGTTGCCGCAGTTGGACGCAAAAATGTGGGCTGAAAACAGAGCGGCTGAGGACAAGGTTATCTTTTTTGCGCCGAGGGGCAACTGGAACCAACCCGATCGTAAACAGGTGCAGATTCGCCGGCGGTTTATGCTTCTTGGGCAGACCCTGGACGGCATGCGCGTTTGGGACGTCCGCCGGGCCATCCAGGCGATCCAGAAGTCAAATAATCTACCGCTCTGGCTCGAAGCCACCGGCGACATGGCTGTGAATTGTTTATACGCCAGCCTCTTTGAAACGAACATTGCGCGCCTTGTCCTTCGCGACGTTCCCTCTTCACACTTTGACGCGCCAGACTACCTGAACATCATGCGTGTTCTCGATATTCCCGAGACTGTGGCGCTTGCTGCTGAACGCGCTCGCGTACAAATCGAAGGCCGCTGGGACTTCGCGCGAAGCGTGGCCGTCAACCTGGCTTGGCCAAAGGACCAACTGGTCCTCGTTCATCGCGGACCGTAGAAGTTTGATGTATGGACTGCGGTGGCAGAGCGAAGCGGCGACACCGCAGTCCATACGCTTAAATCTCCAGCGCCGCCGTGCTGTCCCCGAACGAATCCGCGGGAGTGCCCATGCGGTCCAGCATGGAGACATATAAATTGCACAGAGGCGTGCCTTTCTCTGAAGCGATGTGCCGACCGCTCTTGATGCGCCCCCCGGCGTGACCAGCGAGAATGATTGGCAAATTATTTGGGTCGTGGCGATTGCCATCGGAGAAACTGGAACCGAACAGAATCATCGAGTTGTCCAGCAACGTCTTGTCGCCTTCGCGAATGGCTTTGAGCCTATCCAGGAAATACGCGAGTTGTTCCGCGTGCCAACGATTGATCTTGGAGTAAGGCTCGTATTTTTCAGGCTTATTCTGGTGATGGCTGAGTTCGTGATGGCTGGACGTGCCGGGGATGAGGCTTGCAAAGTTTTTGCCTGAAACGTCGTTGGCAAACATGAATGTGCTCACACGCGTGGAATCGGTGCGAAAAGCGAGCACCATCAAATCCAGCATCAGGCGCACGTGTTCCTGGTGATCGCCCGGCGCACCTTTCGGCGCCGCGTAGTCCAGGCCGGTTTCGATGTTTGGCCGCCAGATGCGCGGATCCGGCTTGGAAAAGAATTCCAGCCGACGTTCAACGTCGCGCACTGAATCAAGGTATTCGTCCAGCTTGTATTGATCGTCCCGCCCAAGCTGTCCGCGCAAGCGGTTGGCATCTTCGAGCACGAAATCGAGCAAGGCGCGTTTGTCGTCGTTCGCGCGGCGATCCGCCGACGCAGTTTTCGGTCGGATGACGCCGAAAAGCCGCTCATAGGCAAGGCGCGGATCAATTTCGCGCGCGACTGGTGTCGTGGCCGAGCGCCACGAAATATAACAACCGTACAACCGCGTGTAACCGACCACCGAGTCAATGCCGCTGATTACGGGGTCAATGCCTAATTCCATCGAGGGCAGGGGAGTGTGATGCCCGATCTTTTGCGCAACATGCTGGTCGATGGAGGCACTGCCAACGTTAATGTCTTTGCCGGCTGTTTTGCGGACCAGCAGGCCGGTCAGGAAATTTGCGGTCTTTGCGTAGTGGCCGTCACCGCCGTGGCTGTGTTTCTTATCCAGTCCCGAAAAGACGAGCATGTCCTGTTTGTGCTTGGCGAGCGGTTCTAATGCGAAGGGCAATTCGTAGTCCGGTCCCGCTTCCTTCGGAAACCAATTCTTCTCCCAGACGCCATTCGGAAAATAAATGCACGCCATGCGCACCGGCGCCTGGACTGCGCCTGCGGCGGTGGTGCTGGCCGCTGCTTCAGGCGACGCTTTGGGCAGCACCTTGCCCATCGCTTCCAACAGCGGCAGGCTGAGCATCACTCCCGTCCCTTTGAGGAACGTCCGGCGCGGCATAAGCCATCTTTTTTCGAGGAACATAACTAATCTTTTTTGGGGTAAAACCGGTGTCGGAATGGAAAGCTGGTTGCGATCTGCTCGATCAGCACTGACGCGCGATAATCATTTTTCTGCAGCGTTTCCATTGTGCGATCCACCACGCATTGATCGAACTGATTCAATTCCCGCCCAAATGCGTATCCCGTCATCTTGCGGACCAGATGCTTTATAATATCATCTTTGCGCTCCAGGAGAAGGCTTTTCAACCCCGTAGGCCCGGTGAAGGTCTGGCCGGAGGGTAGCGTGCCCTGCGCGTCGATCGGTCGGCCCTGGTCAGTATCGCGCCAGCGGCCCAGCACATCAAAGTTTTCCAGGCCGAAGCCCAGCGGATCGATTTTCTCATGGCAGGACGCGCATTCACTCCTGCTACGATGCGTTTCCAATTGCTCGCGCAAGGACAGGTGCGCTGCGTTTCCGCTTTGCTCAAGTGCCGGTACATCCGGCGGCGGCGGTTTTACTCGGTCCCCTAGAAAAGATTCCATAAGCCACTTGCCTCGAAGCACCGGGCTCGTACGCAAGGGAAATGATGTGAGCGTATGCACGGCGGCCATGCCAACAACGCCGCCACGATTGCGATCGCTCAGACTTACCTTTTGCAATAACGGAGGAGCATTCGTGAGCCCGTATATCTTCGCGAGCGGCTCATTCACGAATGTATAATTGCTGTCGATCAGATCCAGCAGCGGCCGGTCCTTTTCCACGATGTAATTGAAATACGCCACCACCTCCTGCCGCATCGACTCGCTGAGCTTGTCGTCGAACTCCGGAAATGCTTTCGCGTCGGGGCGGACCTCTGTGCCAAGGCGGTCAAGATCGAGCCATTGCAGCGCGAAGCGTTCGCCCAACGCTTGCGCTCTCGGATCGTGCAACATGCGGCGTACCTGCTGACGATAGGTCTGTTCATCAAGCAGCTTGCTGCTCTCGGCGAGCGTTAGTAGTTCCTCATCCGGCATCGTGGACCAAAGGAAGTAAGACAGCTTGCTCGCAAGCGGAACACCGCCCAGCCTGTGGACCCCTTCCTTGCCGGGTTCAGGTTCGGCCAAAAACAGGAAATGGGGCGACACCAATACAGCCGTGAGCGCAAGACGAACCGACGGCACGAACCGATCTCCGCGTTTTTGAGCGCGATCGAAGAAGCTCAGCAGTCGCTCGGTTTCGGCCTGAGTGACGGGACGCCGAAACGCCTTCCGCGCAAACGCGCCAATGATCCGGCGCGCCGCTTCGCGCGAGGAGAGTTTTCGGCTCGGCACGGCCACCAGTATTCGGCTGCGCGCCTGCTCGAACTTCGGATCGAGCGTGGCTGGCCTGGCGGGAAGCACCGATTCCAGAGCGTATTCAGCTGCGGCCAGATACTTCTCGATATGAATCGAAGACGTAAACAGCGCATTCCCGGAGGTGTCGAAACCTTCGCCGCCTCCACCATCAGCGGGCAGGAGATCTTCGACGTGAAGCTCGACGCCAAGCAGATCGCGCAAGGTGTTGTGATATTCAGCGCGATTCAGCCGGCGGCTCATCACGTAACCCTTGTAAAAGTTCGCCGTTCGATCCGACGCGATCTGGTCGCAATCGGCGCGTTCGGGTTTGGGCAGCCGGCGCAACCAGCGCAACAGCTTGCCGTGATCGCCGAAATTCAATTCTTTCTTCCCCTTCGGTGGCATCTCAAACGCTTGCACCATCTCAAGCGCTTTTTGCCACGTCTCGCGGGCTTCAGTTACCTGTGTGTAATTCGTGTAGGCAGTCAGGATCAGGTCGCCTTTGTGCTTTTCAGGGCCGTGGCACTCGAAGCAATTTTTTTCGAGGATAGGGCGAATCTCATTCGTAAATTCGTCCTCAGGCCCTGCCAAAGCAGTGAGCACGCGTATCATGCACGCAACTCCAATTGAAATGGCTCTGGTCCCTCTCACGCCGTAAATCTGCCGTTTCTGACGCAAATTGCGCCTGAAACATTCGACTAACCTGGGGGCGTAAAAACCCTATTCGGGCGGCGGGCGTGGCCGTTCCCGGCGCCCGAGAAGCGCGCCGTCGTTCAGCCCGTGGTTCGTCCGTTCGTCGTAAGCAGCGTCGAAATCCTTATATTTCCGTATGATGCCTTCGCACAGGCTGCCGACGCGCTGCTTTAGACTGTCGCAGGACGAATCGTCGCCGACTCCCCGGATTTGCTTTTGAATTTCACCTGCGGCTGCCAAAGCCAATTGCGCATGTCCATATTCGTGCTGGCCCAAAGCCTTGATGTAACGCGTCCATTCCGCTTTCAGCGAATCGGTTGCGTTAGTGGGCATCACCCAACGCGGGAGAGTGATCGCGATCGTGGTCGTGGTGCTGAAGCCGCTTACGCGACACACCGAACCGTTATAGAACGTGTTGAAACGCCAATTGACGTTCCATACCGTGAATCCGTCATGCCCGCTCGTTTCACGCCATGGCCGCGCCATTCGGAACGACTGGTGGATTTCGCGGAGATCGCTTCCGGTGACTGGGTAGTAGTTGGTTCTACAACTCACATGCTGGCCGCACGCACTCGCTGCACACAACCAGAACAGCACGAAAATGCGTGACTCAGCCATTGGGAGACTATAGCTCAATTCCATGGTTTTACTCCAATTACGAAGACAAAGGCGCGAAGACGCAAAGGCGCAACGAGACTCTTTTTCCTCTGCGTCTCTGCGTCTTTGCGTCTTCGCGTTAAACGCTGCATCGTTGATGGCGTTCTGCTGCCGAGCTGCTGCCCGCGAAGAAATGCCAGCGCCGCTCAATCCGCAGGACGCCCTAAAAGCATTTCGGACAAAGCCGGACCTGCAAATCGAACTTGTAGCGGCGGAGCCGCTGATTCAATCCCCGGTCGCAATCGATTGGGATTCGCAGGGCCGGCTGTGGGCGGTAGAGATGTTCGATTATCCCATGGGCCTGGACGGAAACTGGAAGCCCGGCGGTCGCGTGAAGGTGCTGGATGGCAAAGGCAAGGCGACCGTGTTCATGAATGGCCTCCCATTTCCGACAGGGCTGCTGGTCGTCTCCAACGGGGTATACATCTGTGCAGCTCCCGACATCCTATTCGCGCAAGACACGGACGGCGATGGAAAGGCGGATCGCATCCGCACGAACTACACAGGCTTTGCCACACACAATTATCAGGCGCGCGTGAATGGGCTGGCTTGGGGGTTGGATGGTTGGATTTATGGATCGAGCGGTTTGTTCGGAGGAAAAATCAAAAACCTGACGACGGGCGACTCGGTCGACCTGAGCGGGCGCGATTTTCGATTTCAACCACAATCGGGCGTGCTCGAGCCGGCAGCGGGGATCAGCCAGATGGGACGCGTGCGCGATGATGAAGGGAATTGGTTCGGCAATGATAACAGCACGTTGCTGTGGCATTACCCGCTCCCT
>DATENK010000234.1:0-6386 GCA_035275085.1 Verrucomicrobiia bacterium
CGGGTTGACGCGGAAGCGACCCGCTACCTCAAGGAGTTGCATCTTGATCGCAAGGTGAAAATTCGCAACGGCACTTTCTCGACGACCGCGCTTTCGCAGGGCCAGCGTAAACGTCTGGCTCTGCTCACCGCGTATCTGGAAGATCGGCCCTTCTATTTGTTCGACGAGTGGGCTTCCGACCAGGACCCATTATTCAAGAATATTTTTTACAGTCAGATACTTCCGGCTCTGAAGGCCCGCGGCAAAACCGCCCTCGTCATCAGCCATGATGATCGCTACTTCCACCTCGCGGACCGCGTGCTGAAACTCGATTACGGCAAACTAGTGCAGGACCTCACCTTGCACTTGCCGACCGAACCCGTCGAACCCTCGCGTCTTGCCGCCTCTGCAGTGTTGAGTCGTAGCGCCAGTTTGTAGCCCCTGCCAGGTCGGCGGTTGCGCAAAATCGCTTGTCGGATTTCGCGTGCGTCGCGGTTGTTTAGAGATCTGTTGCGGGAATCCGCCGAGAAAGAGTCAAACGCCGCTTTCGCGGAAAAATGGGGACGGCTTTTTACTCCGCGGTCCGCGGCTTCATAAGAATTGTTGAGTCCGGCGATAATTTCCAAGCCTGGGAAGCCGAGCACATTATCGGCCGGAAAGCGGCAGAGGCTAAGCTGAATGGCGCACCCTTAAGCCTTCATTCGTAAATTAGCAAGATTTTACCAACGCATGTGCGCCAGTTGACGAAATTGCCAAAATCCTTCACTCTCCGCGCCGATGCGACTTAAGATGTGCACGGTTGTGGGGATGTTTTGCCTCGCGCTTTCAGTCCGAGCGCAAATCGAGACGAACCGGCCGGTCCGTCCAATAACGCTGGAGGAAGCAATCCGCCTGGCGCTTGAAAATAACTTACAGATCGCACGAGTACGCTTCGAGCCTCAAATCGCCGAGTTTCGCCTGAGCGGCCGATATGCATATTACGAACCTGCCTTCGAGGCATCGGCGGGGCACCGGTTCAATGAGCGGGAGGGACAATTCAACTCGGCGACCGGCTTGCAAGCGCCGGCTTCGAAAACGGACGTCGACTCGTTTGGCGGCGGTCTTCGGGGCGTCCTGCCGTACACCGGACTTCGGTACGAGATCAGTAGCGGGTTTGATCATACTACTGGAAGCAGCGCAGGCCGCGGCTTGATCGATGAATATGCGGCCGATGTAGGGATCACCATGACCCAACCTCTTCTACGGGACGCCTGGATCGATGCTCGGCGTCTGGATATCAAGCTAGGAAAAAAGGACGTCAAGATCTCCGAGTATGCCGTCATGTCCCAGGTCATGGACGTGGTGAACAACGTTCAGCAGGCGTTTTACGATCTCATTGGCGCTATTGATGCCGTCAAGGCCAGGGAGATTTCATTGTCGCTCGCCCAGCGCCTCGTCAGTGAGAACACCAAACGGGTGCAGGTTGGGACTCTGGCGCCCTTGGACGAAAAGCAGGCGGAATCGGAGGCAGCATTGCGACGCGCTGAACTGATCCAGGCCCGCTCGGAAGTGACCCGCATCGAAAATATATTGAAGAGCCTGATCAGCAGCCGGTACGAAGAATTGTACAACGTCGGCCTCGAGCCGCAGGAAAAACTTCTGGCCGTACCCCAGACTTACGACCTCCAGGAAAGCTGGCAAAACGGCCTGATGTACCGGCCCGATTACCTGGAAGCCAAAGAACGGTTGGAACGGCAAGGGATTGTGGTGAGTTACACGCGCAACCAACTGTTCCCCGCTTTGGATTTGGTGGGCTCTTACGGCCGAGCCGGGCTCGATACGAGAAGTCCCATAGGCACCAATGGCCTGTTTCGCGATTCAAGCTTTAGTGGCACATTGAACGATATTCGGGATGAAGTGAACCCACGCTACTCATACGGAGTCACTCTGACAGTGCCGTTGACCTTTCGTTCGGAACGTGCTGCACATAACGAAGCCAAAGCTTTGCTGAATCAAACGAAGATTGACTTGCAACAGGTGCATCAGAATGTCCTGATCGGCATTGACGACGCTATGAAGGCTGCCCGCGCCGCCTATGAGCGAGTTCAGGCCACGCGGGCCGCGCGCGAATTCGCCGAAATCGCGCTCGAAGCTGAGCAGAAGAAACTGGATAACGGCAGAAGCACCAGTTTCATCGTTCTGCAGCTTCAACGCAATCTGACGGATAATCGCGCCCAGGAAATTGACGCCCTGTCGGATTATAATAAAGCCATCGCTGTTCTCCATCTCCGTGAAGGCACCATCCTCAAAAAGAACAATGTGCGAGTGGAGATCGAGAAGTGAGCCGGTTCATTGACGAATGACCAAAAACCCTTCAATCTGCGCCCCGATGCGACTCAAGACCTACGCCTGGCTGACAGCGTTTTTTGCGGTGTTGTCGCTGCAAGCCCAAACCAACGTCTCGATCAAACCAATTTCCCTGAGACAATGCGTCCAGCTCGCCCTTGAAAATAATTTTGATATCGCGATTGCCCGTTATAGGCCCCAGATTCGAGCCTATCGCTTGGGAGGCGCTTATGGCTATTACGATCCGGAGTTCCGAGTCTCGGCGCTTCACTCGTTCGAGGCGGCGGAGGGCGAATTCGATCCGGCAACGGGCATCCAATCGCCAGCCGGCACTGGCCGTGAAGCAGACATTGTTGATGGCGAGCTACAAGGCCGGCTTTGGCCAACTGGCTTGCGGTACAGTATCGGGGCCGATTATCGCCATCGCTATGGTACTACTGAGCGTAACGTAGTTACCATTGACGAGCGCGGCGGCCCGACCACGGTGATCCCGGGCTTTTTGCCATTCGACCAATATTCGACAGCGTTCAACATTTCCCTGGAGCAACCGTTATTAAGGGATTTTTGGATTGATGCTGGACGGCTCGAATTCAAACTGCGCCGCAAGGACCTGCGCATTTCCGAGTACGAACTCCTTTTCGCTGTTCAAGACACGGTTCGAGACGTGGAACAGACGTATTACCGACTTATAGCAGCTCTCGATCGGGTGCGAACCTGGGAAAAATCCGTGGATATCGCCCAAAAATTTCTCGGTGACATTCGTTCGCGGATCGATGCGGGCGTGTTGGCCACGCTGGACGACAAGTCGGCAGAGGGTGAAATAGGGTTGCGCCAGAGCGCACTGCTTGACGCCCGACGCGACGTCGCCACGGAGGAAAACAGATTGAAAGACCTGATCAGCAGCCAGTCCCAGCAGTGGTACAATATCCACCTCGTCCCGCAGGAAAGGCTCCTTGCTGTCGCCCAGAGGTACGATCTACAGGAAAGTTGGCTGAGTGCTTTGAACTCGCGACCGGACTTCAATCGGCTTAAAGAAGAGTTGGAGCGGCAAGGCCTTGTGGTGAAGTACGATTTTAACCAACTCTTCCCATATCTGAATCTCATCGGAACTTATGGCCGAAGGGGATTTGACGAACTGGCCTATCGCAAAGACGTCGACAACAACGTAATCCTGAACACATCCCATGGGGTCACTACCAATGATATCACGACTCTGGTGAAGGCCCGCGATGCGACTTACACTCGTGCACTGCATGATGTTGGCGATGAAACGAATCCAAGGTATTCGTATGGATTCGTAGTAAGATTTCCCTTAAGCTTCCGGGCGGAGCGGGCCAATTATAAGGGCTCCAAGGCGGAGGAGGCTGAGCTAACGACACGCGTCCAGCAGAAGCAGCAGCAAATCATGATCGGTATTGATGATGTGATTCAGGGGGCTAAATTGGAATTTGACCGGGTTCAGACGGCCCGCAAGGCCCGGGAGGCTTATGAGGTCGCCTTGGGGGCGGAACAACAGAAACTGGACAATGGCCGCAGCAGCCCTTTCACTGTTCTTCGCATGCAGCGTGATCTCCGCGCCGCACAACTCGAAGAAATCCTCGCGCTGCAAGAGTACAACGTGGCGCTCGCGGAGCTTCAGTTCCGGGAGGGCAAGATCCTGGCGAACAAGGGTGTTAACGTTGAAATCATCAATAAGTGACGCAATACCTGGAATTGCTCCGCTTCGTGCTTGAAAAAGGCAGGCACCGGCCCGATCGCACTGGAACTGGCACTTACGCTGTCTTCGGCGCCCAGGCTCGGTTCGATTTGGCGCAAGGATTTCCGCTGCTTACCACCAAAAAGCTCCACATTAAATCTATCATTTACGAACTGCTCTGGTTCCTCCGCGGCGATACAAACGTCAAATACTTAAACGAACGCGGGGTCACGATCTGGGATGAGTGGGCCGATGCCGAAGGCAACCTCGGCCGCATCTATGGCGCGCAGTGGACCGATTGGCGCACGGCGGACGGCAGGTCCATCAGCCAGATCGATCAGGTGATTTCACAAATTCAGGAAAATCCCCACAGTCGCCGGCACATAGTAAGCGCGTGGAATGTCGGCGAATTGCACCAAATGGCGTTGCCTCCTTGTCACGTGCTGTTTCAATTTTTTGTCCTGGACGGCCGGCTGAGCTGTCAGCTGTATCAGCGCAGCGCCGATCTTTTCCTCGGTGTTCCGTTCAACATCGCATCTTACGCACTACTCACATTAATGGTTGCTCAGATTTGCGGTCTTAAGCCAGGTGAATTCGTGCATACGTTCGGCGATCTCCATCTCTACGCCAACCACCTCGAACAGGCAAAGCTACAACTCAGTCGCGAACCGCGCCCGTTACCGCAGATCACGTTGAACCGGAAAGTTACCAACATCCATCAATTTCAATTCGAGGATTTCGAATTAGTTGGCTACGATCCGCACCCGCCCATCAAAGCGCCGATTGCGGTGTAGTCACTGTTCCGTTATCCGCGCGCCAGCAAAGATTTGACAGCGTTTTGGCTGGTATTCTAGCCTCAGGAAAAATTCCGGCTTATGAGATTTGGCATCAATACATTTTTGTTCACCTCACCATTCACCAATGAGAGCACGGCTCTGCTCCCGACCTTTAAAAAATGGGGATTTCAGACGGTCGAAATTCCGGTTGAAGATCCGTCTCACATCGATCCTGCGCACGTGAAGCGCGAACTCGCGAAAAACAAGCTGGCCTGCGGCTCGGTTTGTGCCTGCATGGGTCCCGACCGCGATTTGCGCGGCACGCCCGAGCAACAAAAGACCGGCCTCGATTATATGATCAAGCTGATCGACCAGATGGCCGAACTCGATTGCCCTTCACTTATCGGGCCCGTTTATTCCGCGGTCGGCCGAGCCGACGCCGTTCCGCCGGATGAATACAAGCAACAATGGAAAGCCGTGGTGAACAATTTGCGCACTCTCTGCGATTATGCGGAAAAGAAAGGCCGCCAGGTTTGTCTCGAACCTCTGAACCGTTTCGAAACTGACTTTATCAACACTTGCGATCAGGCGCTTCAAATGATCAAGGACGTCGGCAGCCCGGCTCTCAAGCTGCACCTCGACACCTTCCACATGAATATCGAGGAGAAGGACCAGGGCAAGGCGATCCGTAAAGCCGGCAAACATCTCGCCCATTTTCACGCTTGCGGCAGCGATCGCGGCACACCGGGCAACGACCACATTGATTGGAAGCCCATTGCGTCCGCCCTCAAGGCCATCAAATACAAAGGCGACGTCGTAATCGAATCCTTTACGACCGATGTCAAAGTCATCGCGCGCGCCGCCGCCATTTGGCGCCGCATCGAACCAACCCGCGATGAGATTGCCGTCAAAGGCCTTAAGTTCCTGAAGAAAACGCTATAACCCTGCGTCTGACATAAATTATGCGCTATTTCATCTTTTTTGGCCTCCTCGTATTGGCGGGTTGCGCTACCAAACCGTTCAATGGTAAGGACCTTAAGGGTTGGAGCGGCAATCCCGCTCTTTGGTCAGTGCAGGACGGCGCTATTACCGGGACGACGAAACAAAATCCCATCAAGCAGAATACATTCCTAATTTACACGAACGGCCCGGTGGATGATTTCGAATTGCACGTCATGTACAAAATCGTTGGTGGGAATTCCGGCATTCAATACCGGAGCAAGGTTGTGAATTCGAACAATTGGGTCGTGGGTGGTTATCAGGGGGACTTCGAGGCCGGCAAGACCTACTCCGGCATTCTGTACGAGGAACTCGGCCGCGGCATACTCGCCAAACGCGGCGAAAAGGTCATCATCAAAGAAGACACCGGAAAACCGGAAGTGGTCGGCTCCCTTGGCAACTCCGAGGACATCCAGAATAAAATCAAAAGGGAGGACTGGAACGAATATGTCATTATCGCTAAAGGCAATCACCTCCAGCATTTCATCAACGGCACTCAAACGATTGATTGCATCGACGAACAGAAATCCAAAGCGGCGAAATCCGGCGTCCTTGCGCTCCAGCTCCACGCTGGTCCCGCAATGACCGTGCAGTTCAAAGACCTCCGCATC
>DATENK010000235.1:0-3561 GCA_035275085.1 Verrucomicrobiia bacterium
TGGCGATCGTCAGCGCGCTGTTGCTGCCAATCGCGGCGAGCGCGCAGAAGAAGTCTTACACGATTGGGCTGGTCGCAAAATCGCAGGGGAATCCGGTTTTTCAGGCGGCACGCGTGGGCGCAAACGATGCGGCGAAAGAACTCGGAGTGAAAAATGGAATCGAGATTCGCATCGATTGGCGAACGCCCAACGAAGAGGACGCACAGAAGCAGGCCGAGGCGATCGAACAGCTTGTGCTCGCGGGGGCCGATGGCATTGCGGTGAGCTGCTCGGACGCCAACAAACTGACGGATGCGATCAACAGCGCGGTGAAGAATGGTGTGCCGGTGGCGACGTTCGATTCCGACGCGCCTGCGAGCAAACGTTTTGTGACGTTCGGGGTCGATGACGTCCAGTGCGGTGAACAGGTGATGCATGAACTGGCGAAAATCATGGGCGGGAAAGGCGTGATTGCTATTCTCGCCGGAAACCAGAATGCGCCGAATCTTCAAAAGCGCGTCCAGGGAGTGAAGAACGCGGCGAAGAAATATCCGGGCATCAAGATTCGCGATACGTATTATCACAAGGAAACACCGCAAGATGCGGCGGCACGCGTGGAACAAGTCATGCAGGCCAATCCCGACATCGATGGCTGGGCGATGATCGGGGGCTGGCCGCTGTTCACATCCAATGCGCTGAAATGGCAGCCGGGCACGGTAAAATGTGTTTCGGTGGATGCGCTGCCGCCGGAGCTAGCCTATCTGCGCAGCGGTCACGTGCAGCTTCTGCTCGCGCAGCAGGTTTATGAGTGGGGCCATCGTTCCGTCGAGCACCTCATTAACAAAATCCATCTCAAGAAAAATCCAGCAGCCGTGAGGGACGTCAGTCCGCTCATCCCGGTGAACAAAGCGAATGTCGACGAATTCGCGAAGAACTGGGAGAAGTGGCTGCCGAAATAATTCGTGGAAATCATCGCCCATCGCGGCGCTTCCTACGACGCTCCTGAGAACACACTCGCGTCCGTGCGCCTCGCATGGGAGCAAGGCGCGGATGCCGTCGAAGTGGATGTTCATCTCTCACGCGACAATCGTGTGGTGGTGATGCATGACGCTGATACAAAGCGAATCGCGGGCGTGAAGCACCTCGTGCGCGATTTGAGCCTCGCTGAGTTGCAAAAGCTCGACTGCGGCCGCTGGAAGTCACCCAAGTTTGCGGGCGAACGGCTCGCGTCCCTTGAAGATGTGGTCGCGACTATTCCATCGGGCAAACGCATGCTGGTGGAAATCAAGACCGGCGCGGAAATTGTGCGGCACTTTCCGGCGGTGCCCTCGAATGTCGCACCGATCAGCTTCGATCTGGAAGCGATCGCGGCGATGAAAGCCGCGCGTCCTGATCTGCAGTGCTATTGGGTGGTTGCCTGGCGGCGCGATTGGAAGCGCGGCGGGTGGCTTCCGAAACCGGCGCAGATGAACGAGCAAGCGCTGGCGAAGAATTTAGACGGGCTGGACGTGGGCGCTAATGGGCCAGTGACGGCGGCATTCGTCAAGAAGTCGCACGCCGCCGGTCTGAAGGTTTACGTGTGGACGGTTGATTCGGTAACGAAGGCCCGACAATTGCGAGAAGCGGGGGTAGATGGAATTGCGACGAATCGGCCGGGTTGGATCCGTGGTCGTATCTGAGTATGAACGAATCCAAAGCGCCATCGCCGCTTCGCTCTGCCGGCGCACTCCATATCGCTTAAGGTTGGGCGGCAATAATCCGGCGCGCGAGCGCGGGAATGATTTCTTTGTCGCGGCTGTGGCCGGTGGTGAAGATCACCAGCACCAATTTGTTTCCGTTGGGCAACTCAAGATAGGCAGCGTCGTGTCTCGCGGTGCTCGTCCATCCTGCCTTGGACCATAGCTTCGTCCCGGCCGGCACAGCCTTGCCGATAAACTCGGTCGCTTGATCATCGCCTTTTTTGAATGGGTCGCGCTTGAGAAGTTCCATCATCTCCTCGCAATGCTTTTGCGACACGATCGAGGCGCGAGCGATGTTTAGTAACAAAGTTGCGGTGGCTTCGGTGGTCAATGCGTTGCGATTCTCGAAATTCTTGCCGACAAAAATGCGCTCGCGTCCGTAAGGACCTTCGCACCAAGGCTTTTGGTTGACGTTCAGGCCTTTGTAACCTTTCGACGCGAACCAACGGTTGACGACATTCCGTTTGTATTCCCAATCCTTCATCGCATCCGGCGGCAGTTCAGGGCCGCCGGTAGTGCCGCTCACGACGTCGAGCACGTAATGGGTCGCCTCGTTGTAAGACTCAACGATCATGTCCCGCATCGCGCGCCGCAGTTCGTCGCTGTCCTGGATTTTGCCGTCCTCCATCCATTGGTGTGCGGCGACGAGATAGAAGAGTTTTACGACGCTGGCGGGATAAATTGGGGCGTCGCCGCGGTAACTCGCGGTGGAGGGCGGCGCATCGATGGAGAGTTTGATCCAAGTGACGGCGAGCTGGTTGGATTGCAACTTTTTGTCGGCGAACTCCTGGAAGGTTTCGGTGACTGCCTTGTCCAGTAACGGTTGCAAATCCGCCGCCCAAGTACAAACAGGCAGCGCCAGAACTAAAGCTAGTCTTGCGAGCATTACGTGAGGAAAGCTTATTTGCGGCGATCGGTAAAGGCCGCAGCTTGCGCGGCCCGGGCGCAGAGCAAAACGGCAATCAGCAGGAACACTGCACCGAGTGGCACGAGCAGGATGCCCAGGCCAGGATCGCCTGAGTAAATAACCAGCCCTCCAAGAAAAAAGCCGCCAGGCAAAAGGATGCTTGCGGCCATGAGGCTTACCGATGCGAACGCTCGCGCTCGTCCCGCCCAGTTGGCCAAATAATTCGCCGTGAACGCGAACGCGATGTGCACGACGCCGAGGGCGGTGCCGTGGGCGTGCGCCAAGGTCCAAAGCAGGCGCCGCGTGGAGTTCGACACGTTCAGATAGGCGCCAACTTTAAATGCGTGGAGCGCTTCGAGAACAATTCCAAGCGTGAGAAAAATCAGCAACGACCACCAGCCGAAACGCAAGTGCCGCCGCACAAAGACTTGCGGTTCTTCATCCACGCGCGGCTTCGGCGCGGAGAAAGGCTTTTCCACTGGCATCGGTTTGCTCATTCTTGCAAATACATTGATTTGTCGTCGCGCTGGCTCAGCAGCCGGTCCCACGCTTGCCGCTCCATTTGGCCGTCTGAGCGAATCAACACTTCCGGCCCGGTGCGGTCGGGCTTTTGAGCCTGTTCCCACTTTGCCCAAATCGATAGGCGAGCGCGAGCGCGATCTGCGGCCGGTGCGATGTAATCACAGTCGAAATCGGCGAAGCCTGGCAGCGCGCGCAACGAGCGGCGCGCGATATACCGGACGGCCGAATACGGGTCTTCCAACAACTGGCCGAGGTAAGGGACGAGCCATCGTTCGCCAGAAGCTTCGCGCGCCGGCTTCCAACCCATGTGCCACCCGAGCAAGGCGCGTTGGCCGGCATCGCCACGCAATGTCCAGAGTGCGGCGGCAGAAGTGGTCTTCTGCTCTTGTGTGAGATCAGGGATCCTGGCGCCGA
>DATENK010000236.1:0-11787 GCA_035275085.1 Verrucomicrobiia bacterium
GTTCGCTGGCCAATGGGTTCAAGCCCAAGGCATACTCCATCAGATTCTCGCGCCCGTCACTGTCTGGGTCGGCCAGATCGCCCCATACCGTCGCTTCCTTGCTGGGATCCTGCAGGTCGGCGGCGGAGAAGTTCGCAGCGCGCCAATCTTCGATCGTGTTGCCGCTAATTTGGATCGCAAGATTCTCCGTATCTATCTTGACGCCACCTGCACCGCTGAACCCATTATCGCTCACCGTCAGGACCAACGTTTCCGTGCCGCGGAAATTTGTGCGACTTGTATAGCTCAGGCCGTTCGTATCCGCGAAGGTTGCGTTCAGCGCCGTGAGTGATGCGATAATCGTGACCGCGCCCGAATTGTTTCCTGTGACTTGCGCGGCGCGCACGCCGCCTGCGACAGAAGTCGCAACAGTCACGGTTCCATTCGGCGCGGTAATCGTAAAATTCATGTTGTTAGTCTTCACGTCCGGGTCCGACACACTCACGCCTCGCACCCCAATCGGAACGCCCGCTCTTCCGGTCAAACCGCTCGGAATGGTGAGCACGGGCGGATTGTTCGAGTTGTTCACGGTGAACTGGAAGAAGGCACTGTTCGTCACCGCCGTATCCGTCACGTGAATTCCTACTCGCGTGGTGCCCACTCCGATTGGAATCAGAGTCAGCGTGCGATTGGAACTAATGCCCGTCACCACCATGTTCGTGCTGCTCGGCAGCAACGCCGTGTTCGTCGACGTGACCGTGACAATTAACCCCGAAGGCGGACCGTCCGGGTCTCCAATCGTGAACGGAACCGGCGGAACAGGCTCGTACTTGTTCACCACCACATTAGCCGGTTGCGATACGTACGGCGCATCGTTCACGCGCGTGAACGTCACGGTGAAGGGTTCCGATACGCTGTCTTGCCCGTCGCTCACAGTGATGGTGATCACTGCGCTGCCGAAGGCGTTGGTAAGCGGCCGCACCACCACCGTGCGACTTGCCCCGGTTCCGCCAAGGGTAATGTTCTGCGGCGGCACGATAGCCGCATCTGAAGAACTGGCAGTCACCTGCAAGCTGGCGGCTGCTGTTTCCACATCGCTCACTGTGAAAGCGATCGCGCTGCTCTGCGTATCCTCGGCAAGCGTCAGGTCAGCGATCGGCGTAATTGTCGGCAAATCATTTACGGCGCGAACTGTAAAGTTGAACGGGGTACTCGCCGTGCGCGCGCCGTCGCTGACCGTGAGCGTTATCGTCGCCGAACCACTCAGGTTCGTCACCGGCCGAAAAGTGACGTTACGCGCACTGCCACTGCCGCCCAAAGTGATGCGGTTCGTGGGGATGAGTGACGGGTTGCTGGAAGCGACCGTGACGGTCAGGTTTCCCGCCGGCGTGTCGAGATCACCCACCGTGAACGGGATAGCGCTCGTAGCCACATCTTCGTCGGTGGTTACATCATTGATGCCGGAAATTGTCGGCGCGTCCGGCGTTCCATTGACTGTCAGCACAAAACTCTGGCTGGCGGTGCGCGCTCCATCGGAGACGGTCACCGCGATCCTGCTCGTGCCCGATTGGTTGGCCACCGGCGTAATCAGCATCGTTCGATTGCTGCTGGTGCCGGAAAATGAAATGTTGGCAACCGGCACCAGTGTTGCGTTGGTGGACGTCGCGCTTAGGGTTAAGCTACTTAGGGGCGTATCGGCGTCTGAGACGAGCAGGTTCACCGTCACTGCGGTATCTTCCGGTGTGCTTCGGTTGGCAATCGCCGCGAGCGCCGGCGGGCTGGGAAATTGCAGTTCCGGCGTGAGCGCGCTTTCCAGATCGTTCGTGTCGAACGCGGACAGCGCGAAGTAATAGCTGGTGCCCACCACCAGGTTCGTCATTTGGTAGCTGGTAACCTTCCCAAGGGTCACATGGCTGGAATACGTGCCCGGAGCGGTGCCGTAATACAGCTTGTAACCAACCAGGGCCGGCTCCGTGTTGGCTTTCCATTTGAAACCAACGCTCGTGCTCGCCTGCGCCCCGCCGGTCAGGCCCGCCAATAGCAGCAACACACCGACCTTCTGAAACCAACCGCGTAATTCTTTCATGCCTATTCTCGCGGCCCTCTTTAGCTGCCCCGATGCCAATGGACACTCCGCTTATCTCGGCTTTGAGAACTCCTTGAAAACCGCCCCTTACACTGTCCAAGACACTCGTCATTCTGTCTCGTGTCACTGTCTCCGGTGTCTTTGCGCAAGACAGAGTTGTCCACTATTAAATATTATATATTTATATAGACGGGCGGCGCCTTTTACACCCCGGGTTTCGATTAGCTTCAATATTTCATTGACCGCTACGCAGCGGCAAAGGACAACTAGGGCCGTTCGTGGCCAGCATGAACCATAAAATATCGTTCGTCGGCGTGCTGATTGCGGGGCTGGCGGTCTCCGCCGCGCTCGCGCAAGTCCAGCCCGTGACCAATGCCTTCAGCATTTCAGCCCCGACTGACCTGGCCGACTGGCAGAAGCGGCTTACGCTCGGGCCGGGCGACGTCCTGAACCTCAGCCTTTACGAGCAGCCTGAGACGGCCCGCAATGGAGTCACCATCGGACCGGATGGAAGAATCAATTACCTGCAGGCACGGGACATTCTCGCCACCGGCCTTACCGTGGATGAGTTGCGGGAGAAGCTCGAGTCCGCCCTGTTGAAATATTATCGCCCGCCCCTGCGGGTGGTAGCTCAACCGTCGGCATATAACAGCAAGAAGTTCTACGTGCTCGGCAATGTGACCACCAAGGGCGTGTTTGCTCTTGACCGCCCTACGACCGTGCTCGAAGCGATCGCGCGGGCCAAAGGCTTCGCCAACCCGGCCCAGCGCCGCAGCACGCTCGTGATGGCCGATCTCTCCCGCAGTTTCCTGATTCGCAGAGATGTCGCGGGGACGTTTCACCGCGTCCCGGTTGACTTCGAAAATCTTTTTCTGCATGGCGATTTGACGCAAAACATTGCACTTGCGCCTGATGATTATTTGTATTTCCCGCCGACCGATATTCAGGACGTCTATGTGTTCGGCGAAGTGCTCTCGCCCGGGCCGGTGCCGCACACGGGGGAGATGACCGCAATGCGCGCTTTGGCCGGACGCGGCGGCTTCACGCCCCGCGCTTACAAGAGCCACGTTTTGATTGTGCGCGGTTCGTTGTCGCAGCCGCAGACGATCATCGTGAATACAACCGACATCCTGTCTGCCAAGGCGCGCGATGTAAAACTGCAGCCGCGCGACATTGTCTACGTCAGCCGCAAGCCCTGGTACAAGGCTGAGGAATTGCTCGAGCTGGCGATCACGTCCTTCCTCCGTTCGGCCGTCGTTTACAGCGTTGGCGAGTATATGGGACCTTACATTGATCCACCGCTGCTGCGCGGCGGCAATTCCGATCGTGGCCGCAACTCGGGCACCTCTACAACCCCATGATCAGCCGCGTTCTCTTATATCTGATTGTTTTCGCCTGCGGCCTTTCTTGCGGCTGCCGTTCGACGTCCGTGACGCCGACCTCAGGTGCCTTTCCGGCGAAACTCGGCACGAATGCTTTCACATCGGTCTCGCCCATGAGCGCCATTCAAAAGGAATGGTTGAGCCCGTCCGCGGATTTCTTTCGCCTGGGACCGGGCGATATTCTTGAGATCGAAATCATCGGCGGCAAAGAAGCCCCGAGCACCGTGATGGTCGGCCCTGACGGCAAGCTCTATTATAGTCTGCTGCCCGGATTGTTTGTTTGGGGGCTTTCGCTTTCCGAAGCGCGCGACCTCATCGAAACCCAAATGGCGAAACTTCTCCGCGATCGGCCGGAGATCGGCTTGACACTCAAAGGTGTCGGCAGCCGCCGCATCTGGATTCTGGGCAGCGTCGCAACCCCCGGCGTGTATTCCCTCGCCACGCCCGTGACGTTGCTCGAAGCGATTGCCGCCGCGGGCGGCGTGGCGCAAATGGCGACGAGCACGAGTGAAACCGCCGATTTATCCAAAAGCTTCGTCTTGCGCCATGGCAAACCGATCGGTGTTGATCTTAAAAAACTGCTGCATGATGGCGATCTCTCGCAAAATATTTATCTGCAACCCGACGATTTTGTTTACCTCCGTCCGGCTGCCAACAAAGAAGTTTACGTATTGGGCGCCGTCACAACCCCAAACATCGTGCCGTTTGCCACCCGCATATCGCTTGCAACTGCCATTGCCTATACCGGCGGTGCGGGCAAATACGCCTCGCTCTCACACGTGGCCATCGTTCGCGGTTCCATCACTCAGCCATCGATCGCCACCGTCAACTTCCATGACGTGCTGGCAGGGCACTTGCCTGATGTCGAACTCGAGGCCGGCGACCTCGTCTACGTGCCCACTTCTCCCTTCGTTCGCCTCGAGATGTTTGCCGACTCAATCCTCACCACTTTCGTGCAGACAATCGCCGTCAACGAAGGCCGCGCTGCCGTCGTCCCCACGGCACTTCCCGTCGGCGTCAGCGTCCCTGTTACGCCCTAATTTGAGGTAGGGCGAGGCATCCCTGCCCACTTGACGCACGTCACTTTTGCAAAAGCGTGACATTCCGCCGCCGCCGCACTGCTATGGTCTTGGTAGATGGCGAAAGAACCAAAGTTCTTTTGGCGAGGCGTAGCGATCCTGGCGCCAGTGCTCGTCTTGACAGCGCTCGGCCTTTATTCGCTGAAGCAGGATCGCTTGCTCGCCGAAGCGCAGGCGCGTGAGCGCGCGCAGGAATTGGCCGAAGATTTTGCGAAGGAACTCATGGCCGTCCTCCAAAAGGAGCCTCCAGGAGACGTGCTTGTCTTCCAAGTGGAGGCAACGGGAAAGCTCGTCTTTCCGCCGCCCGTTTCCGCAGTCCCCATTCCGGCAGAGCCCAGCGAAGGTGCCGCCCGATATACAGCCGGTCTCATCGCGATGCAGGAAGGGCGCGCCCAGGATGCCTTAAAGGCATTCGACGCTGTAGATCCGGACGCGGTTGGAGCAACTGGCCTGCCCCTAAAACCGCTGGCGCAACTGAAATGGCTCGAACTGGTAGCTCGAGGCGTCCCTGCCGAGCCGTCGAACGCGCAAAAGCAGCTTCGCGAAGACCCCTTGGCCTTTATCCGTTCGCGCGTCGCGGCAGTTGAAGAATCGCTCGGCTCTAACGCGGTATATCAGCCGACCCTCCTTACGCCGCAAATCCTCCAGCGGCTCTCGAACACAAAATGGCGCGAACAATGGGAACGGCACGAGACAATCCGTGCCATTTATAATTCCGCGCGCCAGCAGATTCGCTCACCGCTTCCGCAATTGCTTTGGGCAGATGATTGGCTGCTCGCACGGCAGGAGGCTGAGCCAGCCCGTTATCTTTGCTGGCACGCGAATGTTATGGACGGCACGCGCGGCCAGGGTCCGTTCGCATTCACCGCCAGCATCGGGGCGCCGCAGAACGATTGGAAACTGGCTGAACCCGCGATGCGTGCCAGTCCCATCAATCGAAAGCTTACAGACTTTTTGGCGAGGCTGCCGCGTTACTTTGATTACACCCTCGAACTCGCCGGCAAGACCATTAGCGCCACCAACCAACTTCAGGAGCGCCTGCGCGCGACCGGCGGCAAAGGGACCGGACGACCATGGACAACCATTGGCTTCAGTGCTGCACCGCCCGTCTACGGCGCAGCCGCTCGCGCGCAGAACGGAACCGAATATCTGAAGATCGGCATTCATCTGATTAGCCCGCAAATGCTCTACGAACGCGAAGGCGACCGTGCGATAATCTTCGGCCTGCTGATTGCCGTCAGCGTCGTGGCAGCAGCGGTAGGCTGCATTTCCGCCTGGCGCGCCTTCCACCGACAATACCGCCTGGCTGAACTCAAGTCTGACTTTGTCTCAAGTGTGTCCCACGAGTTGCGCGCGCCCATCGCCTCCGTGCGGCTGATGGCCGAAGGTCTCGAGCGCGGCAATGTGACCGACCCTCAGAAGCAGCACGATTATTTTCGCTTCATTGTGCAGGAATGCCGCCGCCTCGGTTCAATGATCGAGAACGTCCTGGACTTCTCCCGTATCGAGCAAGGTCGCAAGAAATATCAGTTTGAACCAACCGATCTGCCGAAACTCATCGAGCAAACCGTCAAGCTGATGGTGCCGTATGCAGCCGAACGGCAGGTGAACCTGGCAACAGATATCGCGAGGGACGTCGGTGAAGCGCAGGTCGATGGCCGCGCCATTCAACAAGCATTGGTAAATCTCATCGACAACGCGATTAAGCATTCCCCCGCCGGCGCCCCAGTGCGCGTGGGATTATCGACTGCGGTGGCAGAGCGAAGCGGCGACACCGCTTTGGTTGCACTGTCCATTCAGCTCTCCGTCCATGATCAAGGTCCCGGCATCCCCCCTGCCGAACGCGAAAAAATCTTCGAACGCTTTTACCGCTCAGGTTCCGAGCTCCGCCGCGAAACCCAGGGCGTCGGAATCGGTTTAAGTATCGTGAAGCACATTGTAGATGCGCATTCCGGCACGATTGAGGTGACCAGCGAGCCCGGCAAAGGCAGCACCTTCACCATCGTTCTGCCCTCTTCAAAGGTATTGCGAGACGTTCCCGTCGAGCCGTCTCGTAAGGCGGACACTCTTGTCCGCCCCTCATCAAAGGATCCCAATGAACCCTGACCGTGGCGCCCGCATTCTGATAATCGAAGACGAACTCCCGATGCGCACCGCGTTGCAGGATTGCCTTGAAGGGGAAGGTTACCGCGTCCTCACCGCGGCGGACGGTGAAACCGGATTAATTCGCGCCATGAAAGAAAAACCCGGCCTGATCCTGCTGGATATCATGCTGCCGCGCCTGGATGGATTCGCTTTGTGCGAGGAATTGCGCCGCGCCGGCCAACTCACCCCCGTCCTGATGCTCACCGCCAAAGGCTTTGTGCAGGACCGCGTGCGCGGACTGGATGCAGGTGCGGACGATTACCTCGTCAAACCTTTCAGCACGGACGAATTGCTCGCGCGTGTCCGAGCGCTCCTACGAAGGAAAACCAAAACCACGGCTCCCAAAACAATTTTGCTCGGCGACGCAAAGATCGATTTTGTCCGTCAAAAAGCCTGGATCAAACGCAAACCGCTTTATCTCACCGCCAAGGAATTCGCCATGCTTCGCCTGATGGCGGAAGCGGCGGGCGAGCCCATTACGCGCGAACGCTTCCTCGATGTGGTCTGGGGCTACACCGCATTTCCGACCACCCGCACCGTTGACAATCACATCGCCAGCCTTCGCGCCAAAATCGAAAAGGACCCGGATAGCCCGCGCTGGATCCAAACCGTCCATAGCGTCGGCTATCGCTTGAATTGTTAAATAGTTAATGAATACATCGTTTACAAAGGAGTCTTATGAGATTAGCAACACCCAAAACTCTCGCAGCCCGTGCGAATGTTCCCAGCCCTAATCCTTTTCTGAAATCCGTGTTTATCCGTGTTCATCCGTGGTTTACATCTCTTCTAGTTTTGGCGTGCCTGAGCGCAACCGCTGCCGACCCCCTCAGCGACGCGCTCCAAAAAGGCCTCTTCGAAGAAGAAGCCAACCACGATTTCGACGCCGCCATCAAAGCCTACCAATCCGTGATCGACCAAACCGCCGAGCAGCGCAAACTCACCGCCACCGCCGTCTTTCGCCTGGGCGAATGTTATCGCAAGCTCAACAAAACCAACGACGCTATCACCCAATTCAACCGCGTGACGCGTGAATTCTCCGACCAAACCAATCTTCTCGCAGCAAGTCAGAAAACCCTTATCGCACTCGGCCAAACCTCCTCACAGCCCGCCTTCGCGGACCGTCTCCATGGTGTCGTACGAGCCGCCGCGCCTCAGTCGCAACCCGACCCCCAGGATCTGGAAATTGAACGGCTCAAGGCGCTCGCAAAAGACAGTCCGGACCTTGTCAACGCCAGGGACGATCAGGGTGACACGCCTTTGCACCGCGCTGCCAGTCGTGGCCAGTTAAAGGTCGCCGAGTTCCTTCTCTCCAACAACGCGGATGTGAATGCGCCAAACAAAAATCGCACCACGCCGTTTCACTACGCAGTCTGGTTCGGAAATAAGAACATCGTCGAAGTAATGTTGGCGAGAGGCGCCAACATCAATGCCTTGGGTAGTTTCGGAAACGACAACCCAGAAAAAATCACGCCTTATTCATGCCAGCCTTTGCATGTCGCCGTTTATCGCGGGAACCAGGCGATCGCCGAACTCCTCCTTCAGCACAAGGCGCAAGTCAACGGGCTCGATTACCGGGGTCGCACGCCTCTGCATTTTGCCGTGGACCAGGGATTTCTCGGGCTCGCGCGTTTGCTCATTTCCAACGGTGCCAATCTGAATATTGCTGACGAACGCGGCCACACACCCGCCACCATAGCCGGCCTGACGGGCTACGAGCACGTTCTGCGTTTGTTGCTTGAGAACGGCGCCGATGTGAATGCTCAAGATCGCGAGGGTAATACTCTCGCGCATTATACTGTGCTGCAGCGTTCGCCCGGGGCTCTCAAAGCCGTCATTGACCGTAAGCCCGATCTTGCAATTCAGAATCGCTCAGGCCAGACCCCTTTACTCGTTGCGGTCTTGTCTGGCGGCTCGGAGGCCGTTGAACTGCTCCTCAAATCCGGCGCCGACCCCAATGCGCGGGACGAAAGGGGGCTGTTTCCCTTGATGGCCGCCGTCGACGCCGCTAACAAAGAAGCTGTCCAACTGCTCCTCGCCCACAAAGCGGACCCAAATCAAACCAATTTTGATGGCATGACGGCCCTTAATCGCGCGTTCGCGCGCGGCCTCGACTACAACCCCGCCCGAAGCGGCAAAAGCGCGCTCCGCGAAATCGCCGATCTGCTCCGGCAGGCCGGAGCTAACGACAACACCGCGCGCGTTCCATTTATTGGACTCGCCCGCGGTGACAAGGTGTTAAATGCACAATTCGTACGACAGGATGTGCGCGGTCTTAACCGGTTTACTCTGTTTCAATTTCTCCACGCTATTTACAATGGCCGCGGCGCGAATGAGGAGTCATCCGTTAATAGCACCGCCCTGAAGTTTCCGGACTTTACCAGGGTTCAGATTCAGCGGCTGGTGGATGGACAAAAAGATCGGAAAAAAATAGACGTCAATTTAGAAGCGGCGCTGTCATCCGGCGATTGCACCGCCAACGTCCCTCTGGAGTGGGGAGATATCATCGACATCCCGGAACTCGACCACAAAGTAAACGAATCCTGGCCCGGGTTGGCTGCGGAGATCAGGCAAGCCGTCTCGCGCTGTCTCGAACGCGAAGTGACCATCACCGTGAAACGGCAAACCACCACCTTCAAATTGCGGCCTGCTTTTTTTAACAGCAGCGGAGTGGTCTTGTCTGATCAGGCGAATTTACCAGTGAGGAAAGTAGTCGCATCGGCGGAACCTGGGGGTAGTCAGGAGCTTGTTTCGCCAATACCCGTCCTCCGCCTCAAGAATGTATTATACGCTTCAGGCATGCTTCGTGCCTCTTCCGATCTGAAACACGTGCTGGTCGTGCGCAAGATGCCCGACACGGGCGAAAGGTTGAATTTATATTTCAATGTGGAAGCCACTGCACCTTCAGATGACGTGGTCCTGCGGGACGGCGATGCGATCTACGTCGACGAGAAGTAGGCCCGGCAAAGCGGCACAAAGCGCTTTGACCAATCGGCGCTTTTGCATAGCCCCAGCTAAAAAGTTGACAGCGACATTACCTACGGTATGCTCTCCACCGGTATGACTGGGCTCGTCCAGCATAGCCTCCGCAGCCTCGGCGATGGAGGATACAAAGCAGTAGCGCGACCGCAACACCGCGCGGTCTATTCTTTTGCCTCTCGCGCATTCGCGCCTGTTCGTTCAATTCGCGGGCTGGCCCGTCGCACTTGCATCTACTTGCATCTGCTTGCAGTAACTTGCACCTGCTTGCACAAAAAAAATTATTTTTCTGCCCTCATTTTTCTGCCTTCACGCTCTCCACAAGTTCCTCATCGATGGCGTTCAATTTCCGCCGGACAAAATCGGACGAAACCGGACGCTTCGGGGTGGGATGTAAAGCATAAGTCTCTAATCCACAACGAGTTCCGCCAATCGCTTTTCGCCGCGCGTCCGGTTTCCCTTCAAATGATCGCCCCGTAATGACTTTATCGAACATCAGTATTCGCAGGCCGGTTTTTGCCGCCATGATGAGCCTTTCACTCGTCCTCTTTGGCGTCATCAGCCTCTCGCGCCTCCCCGTCCGCGAACTGCCGGACATCGATCCTCCCATCGTTAGCGTCACTACCGTTTACCCTGGCGCAAACGCCGCAGTCATTGAAACTGAGGTAACCGAGCGCCTTGAGGAAGCGGTCAATAATATCGAGGGCATCAAGACTCTTTCCAGCCAGAGCCGCGAGCAGGTCAGCACCATCACGATCGAATTCGATCTCTCCCGCGACATCGACCTCGCCGCTCAGGACGTCCGCGACCGTGTGTCCCGCGTGCGCGGCCGTTTGCCTGAGGACATCGATGAGCCGGTGGTCGCCAAGCAAGACGCCGACGCGAACGCCATCATTTGGATCGGCGTGAATAGCGACCTGTACACGCCGCTCGAACTCACCACGCTTTCCGAAAAGCAAATCAAGAACCGCCTCCAAACCATCCCGGGCGTATCGTCCGTCATCATTGGCGGGGAACAGCGCTTTGCCATGCGTCTATGGCTGGATGCCGCCAAAATGGCAGCCCACCAGGTCACCGTGCTCGATGTTGAGCGCGCGTTGCGTCAGCAAAACGTCGAGCTGCCCAGCGGCCGGATTGAAAACTACGACCGCGAAATGACCATCCAGACCCGCGGCGAAATGAAGACCGGCGATGAGTTTGGCAACCTGGTAATCAAGACCGAAGGCGCGCGCTTTGTGCGCTTGCGCGATATCGGCGAGGCGCGGCCCGGGGTCGAGAACGAACGCACGATCGCCCGTAACAACGGCAATCCATGCATCTTCCTCGGCATCGTCAAGCAATCCAAAGCGAACACCGTCTCAGTCGCCAAAGGGGTCAAAGCCGAAATCGAACGCATTGCCCCTACGCTGCCGCAACACGTGAACCTTGTTTTCAACTATGACGAATCCGTTTACGTCGAGCGCGCCATCTCCGAAGTGTGGGAAACGTTGGGCATCGCTTTCGTTCTGGTCGTGCTTGTCATCTTCCTTTTCCTGCGCGATTTCCGATCAACCATCATCCCCGCTGTGGCCATACCCGTTTCCATCGTCGGCACTTTCACAATTCTGCTCGCCATGGGCTATTCGGTGAACATCCTGACCATGCTCGCGCTTGTCCTGGCGATTGGCGTGGTCGTCGACGACGCAATCGTTGTTCTCGAAAATATCTATCGTCACATCGAACACGGCACCCCGCCGATGGAAGCTGCTTTCAAAGCGATGAAGGAAATCGGATTCGCCATTATCGCGATCACCATTTCCCTCGTTGCCGTTTTCCTTCCGCTCGCATTTCAGAAAAGCACGACCGGCCGCTTGTTCATCGAGTTCGCCGTTGCCGTCGCGGGTTCAGTGTTGATCTCCGCCTTCGTTGCGCTGTCGCTGTCTCCGATGATGTCTGCGCGTATTCTGAAGCCCGTCGACAAATCAAAGCACGGACGCGTATATAATTCACTCGAGTGGTTCTTCAACGGCATGACTTCCTTTTACGGCCGCATTCTGCGCGGCGCCCTGCACGCCACGGAGGCGATGCTCCGCCCGGTGCTGCGTACAGGCCGCTTCGTGCGTTTGTTGGCTGGCGTCCTTTTCGCCGCGATCGTTTTGAT
>DATENK010000237.1:0-3862 GCA_035275085.1 Verrucomicrobiia bacterium
GGCCATTTCACCGGACGTATGGCCTGGATCACCTCCGCCTTCTTGCTGCGGACGGCTTCGGCATCGAAGGAGATCGGCGGCTCCATCGCCGTCATCGCCAGGAGTTGAAAGACGTGATTCGGGACCATGTCGCGTAATGCCCCGGTCTTCTCATAAAATTTTCCCCGCAGCTCGACTCCGACAGTCTCAGCAGCGGTAATCTGAACGTGATCGATGTGCTCGCGGTTCCACATCGGTTCGAACAGACCGTTGGCAAAGCGGAATGCCATGATGTTCTGGACGGTTTCTTTGCCCAGGAAATGATCGATCCGGTAAATCTGGTGTTCGTGTAGCTGCTTTAGTATTTCCGCATTCAGCGCCTTCGCTGAGTCGAGGTCATGGCCAAATGGCTTTTCGATAATCACGCGACGCCATTGGCCGTCTCTTTCCGCTAGTAGACCTGCCGCGCCCAGGCCATTAACGGCCACGCCGAAGAAACGATCTGCGATCGCGAGGTAAAAGAGGCGATTGCCCGACGTGCCTGCAGTCTTGTCTAACTCGGTTAGATGATCATCAAGTCGCTTGTAGGTCTGAGTGTCATTTAAGTCGCCTTGGACATAGCTCATGCGCTCGGTGAGCCATTCCCATGCTTTTGTATCAAGGTGGTCCAGAGCCGATTCCCCATCCGTACCGACGAAGCTTTGCATGCTGTCGGTAAGACCAGAGCGCCATTCCTCCGTGCTCTTAGCGGCGAGATCGACGCCGACAATCCGGAATTCCTCAGGTAGTCGTCCCGCCCCCACCAGGTTGTAGAGGGCAGGCACGACGAGGCGCTTGGTGAGGTCACCGGCCGCGCCGAAGATGACGAGGGCACATGGCGGCGCCAGCGGTGCACCGTCCGGCGTATTTGCTGCAAGTGTCTTAGCCATGGATCGGAACTCCTGAGGTTGGTTGCAAGATGGGTTGCGCTTCTGGTTCGCGCTTCATTTGCGTTTGAACGCGACCGTGCCAATCGCTAATCGCGCGGATATCGCGCAAAGTGATCAGCTGTTCGATTTCCCGACCGAACAAGAGATCAAGTGTCCAATCCATTAGGACGCGGATCTTTTTTGCCATGCGCGGCAGCTTCATTAGGTAAATGCCTCGCCACATTGCCCAGGCGATAAGCCCGGAGAACTTGAGTCCAAAGATCATCGCGACTCCGGTGCGGCGGCCGATCGTTGCGAGTTGTCCGAGAGTGGTAAAAACGAATGGCTTGAGCGGATCGCCCAGAATTGTGGCTTCGATGTTCTTAGCCGCCGTGATCGCCTCTCGCATACCATGCTGAGCTGTTGGCGGGAAGAACTGGTCCGCCGCGCCATCGGGAACCGCGGCGCAGTCACCGCAGGCCCATAATCCCTTGATTCCGGGAACCCTCAGATATTCATCTACAAGAACACGACCCCGCTCCTTCTTGCAGTCCAACGATGCAATGGCGGCAACTGGTTTCACACCAGCCGTCCAAATGAGAGTGATAGCGGGAATGGCTGTCCCGTCGCTCAGCTTAACAACGGAACCATCATAGTCAGCGACTCGCAGACCTTTGATGATTTCCACCTTGCGTTCGGACAACTTTTCTTCCGCATAACGACCGAGATCCTCGCCCAGCTCCGGCAAAATAAACTTGCCCGGATGCACCACTACCACTCGAATCGACTCTTCGTGCAATGCTGGATAGAACTTCAGGCTCTCGCGCACGAAGTCGTTAACCGCGCCGATGGTTTCCACGCCGGCGAACCCCCCGCCCGCGGCAACGAACGTGAGTAACTCTTTGCGCCTGGCCTCGTCTCTTTCGAGGGAAGCTTCTTCCAAGAGTGCCACCATTCGATTGCGCAGCAGAGCGGCATCAGAAAGGCTCTTCATCGTCACTGCCCAATCCCGCGCGCCTTGCAGATTGAAGAAGTTCGTCTCCGAACCGATTCCGAGAAGGAGATGATCGAACTCGAACTCGAGTTCCATGTCCTTTATGCCGGCTATGCAACGAACCTTTTTCGCGGTTAAATCGATCGCGTTGACTTCCGCCTGGACGACGTTCACGTGGCGAAGAAGGCGCCGGAGCGGATTTACGATGTCGCCCGGCGAGAGATCGCCGGCGGCGACTTCATGCAGCATCGGCGTGAAGAGAATAAAATTCTCGCGGCTGATCAGGGTCACCTCGATGTCGGACCTGCGTGCCAACCGTTTGTCCAGATACTTGGCGGCGTAGAGACCGGCAAAGCCGCCACCGGCGATAACTATTCTTGTCTTCTTCATTTGATTTAATGCGCCATCGCGACGGCGGAAAGATATGGGAGCTCGAATTGGAATTGGGGAGCGTCGTCTCGCTTTGGTCGGCGCAGCCTCGTCGTGAGAGTTTGGAAGAGGAGCTCCGCGAACCGCGCGTCATAAGAGTCGCAAGTAGGACAATCGCCATTTGGCAGCACCCATTCCGGGTGCTGCGCCAGGAGAGCATCGTGCATCTCGCGTTGAAGCCGGGCGTAAGCAGGAGCTTCAGCGGCGAGAGTTGAAACGGGTGTCGCGTTCATCGTTACCACCAAACGTTCTCGCGCGGCGGAACCGGATTGAAGACACGGCTCCATCCCGAATCGAAGTTAAACTCCGACATGTTCAGAATGAGCATTGGGTCGTGCCGGCGCCGGCGTGGCAGCAGGAGCGACCACCGCCGCGGGGGCTTACCCGCGTGGTCATGTGTAAGATTGGGTAGGTTCATTTCTTGAGCTGTTATCGTTTAGCGGGCGAAGATGAGCAGGCTAATGAAGCCGAAGAAAACTCCGAGGACCGGACTCAGGAGAACAAACCAGGTCGAGAGATGCCATTCGTGTTTCACAGTTGTACTTAAAGTTTTCATTTCTCGTCGTTTCGATTGATTCGCTAGTTTCCTAAATCTGTGTGCGGTTGGTCAGGCGAATCGACATAACCGCCGAAGAGCCAGATGGTGAGCGCGCATGACAGGAGGATCGTGATCATGGCTAGTCCTGCTTCACCCGCAGAACGATCTTCCCGCGCGCGTGGCCGACTTGGCTCAACTCATGGGCGCGACGTGCTTCCGAGAGCGGAAGAATCCGATCGAGCACAACCCTGACGTCACCTGAATCGATTAGCGCCGCGATTTCGCCTAGTTCGATGCCGCAAGGTTGGCACCTGACGAATGCACTGCGAAGGCCAAGCCCCCTGGCTTTTTCCGTATCCGGCGGTTGGACAATCGAAGCGAGCACCCCGGCTTTTTTCAAGACTGTCCAAGAGCGCTCTTGGGTATCGCCGCCGATGGTATCCAAGACCACGTCGATATCCGTGGCGACCTGCTCGAAGAGTTCGGTCGTGTAATCGATCGCCTGATCGACGCCGAGCTGTCGCAACAGCTGCTGGTTCTCCGCGGATGCGGTCGCAACGACGTGCGCGCCTTTCCATTTCGCGAACTGAACCGCAAAATGACCGACACCGCCGGCACCGGCATGGATCAAGACCCGTTGTCCGCGCTGCAGGTGCGCAATGTCGAACAAAGCCTGCCAGGCCGTGAGGCCTGCCAGGGGAATGCCTGCCGCATAAACATGGGCCAGCGACTTCGGCTTCAGCGCGACCTCGGATTCGCGAACTACGACGTATTCTGCGTAAGCGCCATCGCGTGACGTATCTGGCTTGCTGAATACTTCGTCCCCTTTCTTGAACTGGGATACGCCAGGGCCAACCTCTTCAATCACACCGGAGACGTCCCAGCCGAGAATCAGCGGAAACTCGTGCTGAACCAATTGCCGGAGCCAGCCCTCCCGAACCTTCCAGTCAGCCGGGTTGACGCCCGCCGCATGGACTCGGATCAAAACTTCATCTCGTGCGGGTTTTGGCTTCG
>DATENK010000238.1:0-3484 GCA_035275085.1 Verrucomicrobiia bacterium
ACAGCAACGCGCCCGCCAGCAAAAACCCGACGCAAAACCGCCACTTATTCTCCTCGTAGATGAGCGTATCCTGCAGCGTCTCCGCGACAATGATGTAGAAAGCGGCCGTCAACGCCACCGATATTCCCAACCGTGTCCATATATTCATAGCAACCGTCGCCGATCTCTATCTCCATCGCCTGCGCTCGTATCTGGTACGGATTTACAGCAGGAAGCATGCAGCGCGTCTATACCCCAAACTGGTTAGATCGCGCGTTTAAAGCGCAAGAATATCGTTCTCCCGCAAGCAATCTAGGGATGGCTGGCGAGCCAGAAGCGAATCTCTGAAGCTTGTGGATTTTGCGGATCGTATTCGAGGACCTTACTGAAGTGCTGACGGGCGAGCTGAGGTTGGTTCAGCTTGTAGGCATACAGGTTGCCCAACGACAAGTGCGCGCGACTCTCGTCGGGCCGCGTTTGCAGGATTTGCGCAAGCTGTTGCGCCGCATCATCCAGGTAGTTGGCGGCCTTGAGGGCGAGCGCAAAATTATAACGCGCGTCGATCGAGTCCGGCCGCAGCGCAAGTGCGTATTCGTAAGCGCGCAAGGATTCCTGCCAGTTTCCCATCTCGTACGCCGCCAGGCCGCGGTTGTAATGCGCCTCGAAATAGGCGGGGTCCACTTCGACCGCCTTCTTATAACCGGCGAAGGCGGTGCGGATTTCACCGGAACGCTGCGCCTTCACGGCGGCGGCGAAATGCTTTTCGGCTTCAGATCGATTTCCCGCTCCGGGGCGCGCCGGCGATAAATACGCATATTTCGGGGCCCCCTCCTGAGCCAAAGGTTTAGGTTTGCCATTGAAGGGATTCAAGCGGGCCAGCAGCCCGGACTTCGCGGTCCGCGAAGAGTCGCCCGCTGCCCCGACATTCGCGGTCGCTGGCTGGACACTGTTGGTACTTGAGTCGCCGCCACGCGCATTCGAGCCAAGGTCCTGGACCGGCCGGATCACGAGATCATCCGGCAACTTCGTCACTTCGATTTCCGACTGCGCCACGACCACCTTCGGTGGCGCTTGGGTCGCCTTGTTCGTTTGCGCCACCTGAGTGACGACAGGCTTTGATGGCACAATGGGAACAGTGGTCGGCCGTTGTACTAGAATTGGGGCCGTGGAAGTCGGTGCCGGGGACAGCACCCGCGCCGCCGCGGGTGGTGGATTCGTTTTGACCGCCAGCAACGCGGGACGATTGGTCATCATTGACGGCGGTGGTGCAAGTTCCGTTTCGAGCTGGGTTGCCGCGGCCTTGACGGCGTCCGTACTCTGCGATTGCGGCACGAGCGCCAGATAGTTCCGATAGCCATGAAGCGCTTGCTGACGATTGTTCAGTGACTGATGTGCAACCACGGCCGAATTGAGGATGGCCGGTGCGTAATTCGTGTCGAGCGCAAGCGCCCGGCTGAAGTAGTTCAGCGCGTCCTGCACGCGGCGGCGGTAGAACGCCACGTTCCCCAAGCCATTGAGGGCCTCGCAACTGCCCGGCTGAAGTTCCAAGGCGGCCCGAAAGCTACGCTCGGCCAAATCGTAACGCTTGGCCTGAAGTTGGGCCGATCCAAGCTTGAGCCACGCGTCAACGGAGCGTGGCTGCAGCAGCGTGTAGCTCGTCAGTTGATCGATTGCGGCAACGAAATCGCTGTGTTCGTAAAGCAAATTTCCGAGGTTGAAGCGCGCGGAGGCAAGATTGTGATCAATCGCGAGCGCCTGGCGATAGGCCTGTTGCGCCGGCGCGTATTGTTTCTGGTAATGCAGCGCCAGACCAAGGTGGTTCCAGGCCTGTGCGTTGCGCGGGAGTAAACGCGTGGCGGTCTCGAGTTCCGCGATGGCCTTCGTGTACTGGCCATGTTGAATGAGCTTCTCGCCTTTGAGCAAAGCACGCGAGGCCGGATCGGAACAACCGGTCAGCAACAGCGCGGCGACCGCAACGTAGGAAAGTAAGAAGGCGGAAGATTTTTGAATGACCGACATTCACGCTGGTGTTAACATTCGGTGCTGGACGTGTCAAGAAACGCCAAAGTTTTTGCGCTGTTTTGTTACTTGCGCCGCAGTGGTGTCGCACTATTTGCAGGCGCGCTGGTATCCGTGTCTTCCGCCAGCGGCGGACCGAGCGTGAAGCTTCCGCCAAGTCCCACGAATCGCGTCGTCATCGTCGAAAATCAAAACGCCACCGATGCGTTCCAGCCGCGATTGGATATCGTGCGCCAAATGGTGGACCAGGGCGTGACGAAATTGTTGACGACCACGAACGTAGCCGCTGCATGGCAGCAACTGGCATCGCCGCAGGATGTGATCGGCTTGAAAGTGTATTGCGCCCCGGGAAGGAATTGCGGCACGCGGCCCGCGCTGGTCGCCGCGGTCATCGAAAGCCTAAGCGCTGCCGGTTTTTCGGCGAGCAACATCGTGGTCTGGGACAAACATCGATCCGAGCTGCGCCGCGCCGGCTTTTTCGATCTTGCCGCCCGGTACGGCGTGGGGATCGAAGGCGCCGCGGATGTTGGCTGGGACTCGACCAATTATTATGAAGCGCCGCTTGTGGGCCATTTGCTGTATGGCGACCTGGAATTTGGCCGTAAGGATGAAGGTGCGGGCCGAAAGTCATTTCTGTCGAAACTCGTCACACGGCGGGTGACCAAAATCATTCAGCTCACCCCGTTGCTGAATCACAATACCGCTGGCGTTTGCGGGAACCTCTACAGTCTCGCCATGGGCAGCGTCGATAACACAACACGCTTCGAGGCCGAGGCTCGACACATGGCCAGCGCAGTCCCTGAGATTTATGCGCTTGAAGCGCTCGGCGATAAGGTGGTGTTGAACATCGTTGATGCGCTCATCTGCCAATACCAGGGCGAAGACCAGGGGCTCCTGCATTATTCGATCGCCTTGAACGAATTGCGCCTCAGCAAAGATCCGCTGGCGCTCGACATTTTGTCCCTGCAGGAACTGGACTGGCAACGGCGCGCCGCGCGCGTCCGCTCTCCGACGAACCATTTCGAGTTGTACCAAAATGCCGCCCTGCTCGAACTCGGCGTGAATGATCTCGCAAGCATAAAAATTGAGCGCGTCAAGTAAGACTGGCGTTCCCGCTGCGGAAAAAACCCACAATCTGACTTGCTCCAGTATCGGACCGCATTTACCTTTCGCATCCTTTGTCGATGTTGATCCGGTTTAAACCGGGGAGGAATTTGGGCCGTAAACTCCTCGCCGCAGCTTTGCTGTGCGGCGTGGGTGCGTTTTTGGCTTTAACGCTCGATTTTCACGAAGCGCGACACTGGATACAAGGGGTCAACAGCGGGTGGTTTTTACTTCTGTTCGCGTTGCTGCCGATCCTTGGTTTTCCACTGAGCATCCTCCAAATCGTTGCAGGCGTGAAATTTGGCTTCTGGACCGGCATGTCTGTGACCGCCGTGGCCATGAGCGTGCACCTGCTTGGCGCGCATTGGCTCGCTTCGGGACG
>DATENK010000239.1:0-3723 GCA_035275085.1 Verrucomicrobiia bacterium
CCTATGCCGATCCCGGGGGCTTATACAATTCGATCGAGTCGATTCGGTAACGGCGTTTTGCGCCTTCCATCTCCACGTCCACCTCGTCACCGATCTTTTTGTTCAACAGAGCCTGACCCACCGGTGTTAAATAGCTAATAATTCCCTTGTCGGGATCGCCGTCCCACGCACCCAGGATCGTAAATGTCTCCGGATGCGAATGGGAAAGGTCGGTAACCTGCACCCTGGTTCCGACGCTCGCCACGTCGCTGCGCGCATTCGAAAAATCCGTGCCGCGGGCCTGCACCAATTGAACTTCCAACTCGGCCTTGCGGCGCATCAGGACCTTCTGCATTTCCTTGGCGGCCTTGAATTCGTGGTTTTCGCGCAAATCGCCGTAGCTGCGGGCGATTTCGATCTCTTTCGAGTTAGCTGGAATCTTTTTGTTCACCAGCTCCTCGTATTCAGATTTGCGACGTTCCAGACTTTCCCACGACACCATCAAAGTATCCTGGCGGGTCTGTTCACCCGAGATCAACGATTGGATCGCAGGGAAACTCTTCACGATGCGCGCCAGCAGCGACCGTTTATCCATATCATCGAACACGGGCGAAAGCTGGAGCGCGCGCGTCAAATCTTTGATGACTTCCAAATCGGCAAATTCAATCAATTCCACCAACAGGTCCTGGTCATCGACAATGAAATCGCGGAGTCGATTGGATCGCTTCTCATTGAACTGGTCGCGCTCCATGGCCGTGAGCATGGCGCGAAAGACTTCCGGGCCGAGAAGGTCGCTGTATTTTTCGTCGCGCTCGCGGGCCAGCCACAGCAGCAACTCGCTACTCGCCTGGTGCTGGTTGATCAGGCGCGAAACGACTTCCTTCAATTTGTCCAGCTTGCCTTGTTCAATCAGCAGGTTCGCGCATTCGCTGACGGACTTGGACGCAAGCGAGTTCAGATTTGCCAACAACACTTCGTGCCATAGCGCCGGATTCGACTCGCGGAACGACGCCAGGGCGCGCTTATGCTTTGAGGCCGGGATTTGCTCCAGGGTTTGTCCGAAACGGACCGACTCCTGGACCCAAATACTTTGCGGCGTCACTTCGCCGGCGATCGGGTCCAACTCCGCCGCCGCCCGAATTTCATCACGCACGAAAATCGCTTCCAACGCGACGGGGGGTTGCGTGCGCTGGTGCGACGCAATGTCCGAGTTCAGCGCGGTGATCACTTCCCGGCCGACGCTCTTCTTGTCCGCGATATCGGGAAAGCTTTTGAGGATTTCGTGGGCCGCACCGACTTTCACCTTCAAGCCCTTGCCCACGCGAAAATCGGAAAGCAATTGGTCGTCCAGCGCAATTACCTTTTCGTGGTAGGTGATCGGGTCAGTCTTTTTCACCGGCACCTGGAAATGCCCGTCCTTTTTCAATTCGCGCTTGGCGACTTCCCACCATTTCTTCCAATCATCGCGAATCACGTCCGGCACGAGGACCTGCTGGATCTGCTCGATGGTGGCGCGTCCCCCGAAGCTTTGCACCACGAGCTTGATCAGTTCCAAGTGGTGCAGCGCCGCCATTTGGCGCAACCCCTCGAGGTCTGATGCTTTTCGTGCGAGAATATGGGTGGGGCTAACCGGCTTGAGGGACTCCGCCGCGAAACCGAGGTCCATGGCGTGCCCCTGTTTATTTTGAAAATCGATGATGAATCGTGCAAAAACCGTATCGATGGTCGTAATTTTGCCGAAGCCCCAGCTCCGATGCACACAAAACCCGGTCTTGGTAAGCGCCACCAACGGCTCAACGTGCTGCCGGCCGATTTTCCCCGCGGCTACCAGTTTTTCAAACTCTTCTTTCATATTTGTAGCTTCCAGTTGAGCGGTTAACATTATTGCGAGTGAGCGCGCAAAAACCAAGAGAAATTGCCTTCCGGGTGCTCCTCGAGCACCGCGAGGGCGCCCACTTCCTTGAATATTTACTGGAACGGGCTTTTGCGAAAGCCCCAATGTCGCCTGCAGACAGGGCCTTGGCGCAGGAACTGGCCTTTGGGGTGACGCGTTGGGAAAAAACCTTGGACTGGCTGATCGCTCAAAAAACGCGCGAACGCCCAGCCAAACCCGCGCTCGAAATCCTGCTGCGCCTGGGGCTGTACCAACTTTTCTGGCTTGATCGCATCCCGGACCACGCGGCGGTTAACGAGACAGTGGAACTGGCGAAGCACGCGGGATTTAAATCGCAGGCTGGATTCATTAATGCAGTGCTCCGCGGGTTTTTGCGGGAACGCGAAATCACACGACAGAAACTCGCCGAGTTGCGCGAACGCAATCCCGCCTTGGGACTTTCGCATCCGGAGTGGCTGTATAGGCGTTGGCAGGAACGGTATGGCGAAGTTGATGCCCGGCGCCTGATGCAATGGAACAACCAGCCTCCGCCGACCTATGCGCGCGTAAATACAATTAAGACGGAAACTACGAGACTAACCGAAGCATGGAAAACCGAAGGCGTCGAATTCCGAGGCTGCCAATTCGATTGGGTTCCTGCCAATACCGTCTTTGAACTACTGGAACATCCGCCCCTCGTTTCGCTGAAAAGCTTCCTGGATGGCGGGTTCTATGTCCAGGACCCCAGCACACTGTTCTCGGTTCACGAACTCGCGCCAAAGCCAGGCGAAACGATTTTGGACATGTGCGCCGCTCCCGGCGGAAAAAGCACTTACATCGCTGCGCTCATGAACAACATAGGCAAAATCGTTGCCACCGATCTTTCTCCGGGCCGGCTTGAACTTGTCCGGCAAAACATCGCCCGGCTCGGCGTCACGTGTGCGACGATTGAACCCTGGAGCGCCGCCATCAGCCAATCGCCTCGCGCCTCTTTCGATCGCATTCTCCTGGACGTGCCTTGCTCGAACACCGGCGTCATGCGGCGACGGGTCGAACTGCGTTGGCGCATTCAGGCGGAAGAACTCGAACGCCTCGTCAAGGAACAACGCGACCTGCTCGAACACGCCGCGCAACTTATCAAACCCGGCGGGGTCATCGTCTACAGCACCTGCAGTCTGGAGCCGGAAGAAAACGTGGAACTGATCGATGGATTTCTCCAATCACACCCGCGATTTGCAGTTAAGGCAAGAGCGGGTCGCGCTGAATTGTTGCCCTTTCGCGACGGCGTGGATGGCGCCTTTACGGCTATCCTAAGTCATTCTTGACCCAGGTCACGACTCGTCAACGGTTTTGCTGCTGGATTAGAACGTAGGCGACTGCGAAAAGGGCGGCTGGGACGGAGGCCAGCCAGATCCCGAGCTTCCATTTGGAGGTAAAGAGGCAGACGAAACCGATCAGGAAGCAGATGGTCAGTGCCAGGGCGCCCAGCGCGACCGCACCAAGAAAAACGAGCAATTCCGGGCCGGGACCGCAAGCCAGAAATGCGAGGTCTGCCACATTGATATTATCGGCAGCAGCAGGCGTAAAGTTCACCGGGGACCAACCGAAGATAGAAGGAGCGAGCCTCATGACGTCGGCGGCTACGATGTTTAATCGGGCGAGCTTTTGTGATGGACGAATCGACGACAGTTTTGGAAACGGCGAACCCGCAAAAGGAATGCGCGCGGCCGCGTTCTTCGCCGCGGGCAGCGGCAAGTATTGTGTTTGCGTGTGTGTCGCTATTTCTATGGCGGATTTACGGTCAGGTGCATTTTGTGGCGCAAAGCCGATTGTTCGGGAACGTGAAGGAGCAGCTTTTGTATGTCGATAGA
>DATENK010000240.1:0-3840 GCA_035275085.1 Verrucomicrobiia bacterium
AGCGGTAGGTCAGGGTTTGCCCTTCCGGATCTGATGAGGCGCTGCCGTTGAATTGCACGGTAAGGGGCGCCGGCCCGTAGCGGATATCAGCGTTCGCAACGGCTTTTGGCGCCGCGTTGCCGCCGTACACAATCTTTTTTAATCCATAAAAGACATTACCGACGTAAAGTTCGCCGGTAACTGGATGAACGACCATGGCGGTGGTTCCTTCGAAACCGGTCCCGAAGTCGTTCACTTGAACTGGCGCGTTATTGGAATCAAAACCGATGGTCCGTATCCACCCGGAGGTAAAGTCGGCAAATATATAAGTGCCCTTGTAGCTGGCGGGAAACTGGTCGCCGTTATATAAGGACCCGCCAATAGCGCAGCTTCCCCCAAATTGTGGTCCGGCAACCGAGGCGCCCGCGGTGCCAATATTCGCAATAGCGGCATTATTGCCGACGAAAGTGCCGCAACGCGATGGGCCACTCGGGTGTTTCCAATCCACCATCGGACGAGTATGCACAAAATGCGGAATCGAAGCGGGCACCTGTTGCCCATTGTTGCAGGGATTTGGCCACGAGGGCGTGCCCAGCGTGGCCTCTTTCAGCAAATCTCGAAACGTGAAATACTGTTGCGTGCAGCCTCCGATGCCGTATAGCGGGTTCGGAGCGTCAGGATTCGGCGGGTTGAAGTCTTCGTACCCAGGCGGAAATTGCGTAAATCCTTCGAAGATAGGCCATCCTGCATTCATGGCCGGCCCAGTGATCATCGACACTTCCTCCCACGTTTGATAGCCGACATCGCCGACAAAGAGAACGCCTGGATTCGCATCCGCAGGATTGTGGCTCCCGGTTCCAGGTTTCAACGTCATGCGAAACGGATTGCGGAACCCTAAAGTCCATACGCGCGAGCGCGCGGACCTCGGATTAGCGTAGTCGTAAAACGGATTGCTGGGAACGCCATCGCCTGTCGCCGGGTTGAGCCTAAGAATTTTTCCCGAAAGGCAATCGACCATTTGAGAACGAAACGCCCCTATGTTCTCCTTGGGTTTGATGATTCCCTCGCTCAACGCCTGTGCATAATAGGATTGTACGGTTTCGCTCCCGGGGTCTGACAATGCGGCACCGTCCCCACAAGAGGCCAGCAACGTGCCATCGGTCCCGAACACCAGGCTCCCCACGCTGTGGGTGTTGTAAGTGATCGGAATGCCCGTGCTTTTCGTTTCGCCCAGCAGAATTTTGCGACTGGCTGGATCTACGCTGCGAAAATTGTCTGAGGCGCGCGCGGTATAACGGGTGAGACGCCCGATCGTGGCGCGGAAATAGTCGTTCGAAGCCGGGTTGTATTGCGGGGTCCCAAAATTGTCGAGGTAGTAGTGATCGACGACATAATAAAGGTAGATATAACCATTGAGGCGGAATTGCGGATCCAGAGCGAACCCAAGGCACCCCAGATCGTTCCAGGCAGAAACTTCTTCGCTAATATCGATGAGCGGCGTGGCTGATTTTACGCCGTTCTCAACAATCCAAACCCGTCCCGGCCGCTCCCAAACATACATCCTGTTGGCTTCGTCAAAAGTAATCCCGACCACTTCCTGCCAATTGTCAGCCACATCGCTCACCACGAAATTCGGCGGAACTGCGGCCGGGGCGGTCTCGGGGAGGAAGCAGACAACGAGAATCAGCAGTAAAAGAAAACACCAAGCCGCCGCGCGAGCGGAAAAAAACGAATTTGCTCTATAAAATTTCATTATTGGCTACCCGCCACAAGTACACACCGATGCACGGATTGTTGTGATCGGTGATGGGTACGTACAACGGTATCTTAATACCTGTTTTTGGGGCTTTCTGTCAAGAACGCCTCAGCGATCCATGCTCATGGATCCCGCGAGAGAAGCGACTTCGTTGAGATGCTTCTGGCGCTGTTGCAGCCCCGGCAGGCATTCAAATCCTGCCGTCTCCGCCATCTCGCGCCAGCGGTAGGCCCAGTCGAATCTGCGGAGCGCCTCGACGGCATTTTTCCTGCTCAGGGCGGCAAGTCGGTCAGGGTCTTTCCGAAATTTTGCCGTCGCTTCGCGGAAATCATCCTCTTTCGCGCCAATTTCGATCACTGCATCTGGCCAGTCAAAGTCTTTGTTAAACACCGGATTTGCCGGAGCCTGGCCGATCAATGCTGCGCCGGCGGCCGCGCCTTCAAAATAGCGCGCGCCCACTTCCGGTTGGCCTTGGGAGGGATCAAGGCCCACCAGCGCCGGATATGCGACAAAGTAGCGGCTCCGTTTGGCGACATTCGCAACCAGATCACGATGCTGTCTGTAGTCAGCGGGCTGGATCAGGTCACCCAAAATCGTATCGTGCATGTAAAAGATTTCCTGATTGCGCGCCAGCTTAAGCAAGGCTTCGTGTGTGGCGGGTATTCTGCGACCAATGCTGTAAACATCCACGCACCGCGCCGGCTGACGTGGGTACGGCGTGTACCGCAACACATCGACGCCCAGCGGCAGATGATGGCAAGGTCTGCCTAGAAATTCGCTCAACGGAGCGACGCTGCGGCTGAAGCAAAGAAAAATATGGTCGAAATCTTTCAACAGGCTCAACTGGGCGTCGAATTTGGAAATCCAGCTCGTCCACACTTCGGTGATGTAACAGATCTTTGTTTTGCAGCGCTCTTTCCAACCCTGAACCGCATTCAGGTACAGGAGGTCCTGCGGGTTCATGCATACAAACGCGAATATCTCATAATCGCGGCGCAGTTTGAGCGGTCGCAATCCGGGGTTGATTCGTGCCAGTTGCTTTGAGAGGCGCCGATGAAGCAGCGCGCGCTGCAACCGGCGACGCTCTGCCAGCGCCCAACCCGCTTCCAGGTTGAGCAATTCGACGTCGTCAACCGCGCAAATGACGTCTTCAAATTCATAGTTTGAACACCACGCTGCCCATTTGCTGATATTCCGCTGGCTAACAAGACAGACGCGCGGTTCTGTATGTTGGGAATTCAATTCGGAAGTACAGACTTAAGCAGAAACCGTCGCCGCCTGCCCCTGCTCTTTGGCGGCTTGGACGGGAGCGTCGGAAACACGCTCCAACCAGATTTCGCGGCAATACTGATAATAACTGCGGGGACAGAATTTGCGGCACTTCGCGTAGAAGGCCTGGCACACGACTCCCTCCAGGATAATGGCGTCATTTTTCAGGTGCAGCATCTTGCCGGTTTTTTCGTCGATGATCCTTTCAACGCGCTTAAGCACGCGAAATGTTTGACCGCAGTAGGGAACCATTTCTGCATCAAAGTGCATCCCGCGATTGCGCCAGGTTTCGTCGAGCGTCTCAAGGATTTCGGCGTAACTTTTCACGCGCACGAATTCACCCGGTTGGAGGTCCAGCTTCGCAGATGGTGTGCGTTGCCCTTTGGGAACCTTGCCGGTGCGCAAAGGATAAGGGACGCCTCCGCGCATTTTTTGGAACATGTCGTACAGCCACCGCATCGCTGTCCCGAAGCCGAGTCCTGCCGATGCGATGCCGTGATAGATTACAAACAGGAAGGAGCTGATCATCTCGGATATTCTTACGTTCCCCGAAGTATAGTCCTTCACGTATTGACGGGGGTCCCACCACGCTAAGGGCTGTGTAGCATACGAAACGCGCGTGGCCTGGCAGATGTAGGGCAGCTCTGCCGGGTTCGGCGCCTCACCTCGCTCACGCGTTCCCGCAAGAATGTCTTGTTCACTGCATGCTCCGGGCAGTGGCCTGCCCATGGCCGTATCACTCTTATCGCCTTCCCGTTTGAGCCAGGACTCCTTCCAGAAGATCAGGCATCCTGCCTGGCATCCACCATGTGCCGCACCATCGCAGCGTATATCCT
>DATENK010000241.1:0-4705 GCA_035275085.1 Verrucomicrobiia bacterium
CCGTGACCCGCAATGAAAAGCGCGGTGTCCTCAGGCTTTGGCGCGCGCGGGAAAGGATGTTGCTCAACGACTTCTCGGGCACGCCGCAGCAGCACTTCCGTCATGCTGTTGTGGGTGCCAATCGGCCCGCAGTAAAAGAGAGATTGCGTAGCGCGCTGCTGAACGCGGGGGAAGGGTCCGCCCGCGACGCCTCGCCCTGTCTCAAAACCGAGTTCGCGCGGGATGACTTCCTCGGTGAAGTATCCTTCGCTGATGAACAGCGGGACGATGAACACTCGGCGTGCGAATACGCCGCGCAGTACGCCCGCAAGATACGGCTCCTGTTTCCAGAACGCCTCCTGCACTTGCGCAAAAATCTTGCGGCGCCGCAATTCCTCCGCGTGCTGGTATACCGGCGCGCACGATTCCGCATTCAGCGTCGAACCATGCCCGACCAGGACGAGAGCCGCATCAGAAAAGTCTTCTGCCATTAAAGGCATGGTGCCATTTGGGCAGCGGTGTGACAATGACGCGATTCAGGCTCAGCGAATGCTCATAAAAAAGTTGCCTCGGAGCCCTCACGCAGTAGCATAACCATCCGCATGGCCGCGCGGGACGCGATGAGGCTGCGGGAAATGACGATGAAGAGTTATAATATTGCAGTAATTGGCGGCGACGGCACCGGGCCGGAGGTGACGCGGGAAGCGATCAAAGTGTTGGAAGCGGCTTCGCGGAAGTTCGGGCTGAAGTTGAATTTTCAAAATTACGATCTCGGCGGCGACCGCTATTTACGCACGAACGAAGCACTGCCGGACAGTGTCGTGGGCGAACTGCGGCGATTCCCGGCGATTTTGCTGGGTGCCATTGGGCATCCGGAGGTGAAGCCTGGCATTCTCGAAAAAGGAATTCTGTTGCGGCTGCGGTTTGAATTGGAGCAATACATCAATTTGCGGCCGGTGAAGTTGTATGATGAACGGTTTTGTCCCTTGAAGGACAAAGGGCCAAAGGACATCGACTTCGTCGTAGTACGCGAAAACAACGAGGGGCTGTACACGGGCGCGGGCGGGTTTGTATTCAAAGGCACGCCGCACGAAATCGCGGTGCAGGAAAGCGTGAACTCGCGGCGGGGCGTTGAGCGGTGTCTTCGTTTCGCGTTCGACCTGACGCGCAAACGGAACAAGGACAAGAAACTCACGCTTTGCGGGAAGACGAATGTGCTGACGTATGCGTGGGACCTTTGGGAGCGCGCATTCCACGAAATCGGCGACAAAGATTACAAAGACATCAAACGCGATTATGCGCACGTTGACGCGACCACAATGTGGTTCGTGAAAAACCCGGAGTGGTTCGATGTTATCGTCACCGACAACATTTTTGGTGACATCATTACGGATCTGGGCGCGATGGTGCAGGGCGGGATGGGCATTGCGGCGGGCGGTAATATCAATCCGCAAGGCACGAGCATGTTCGAGCCGATCGGCGGCAGCGCGCCGAAATATACGGGGCAAGGCGTAATCAATCCGCTCGCGGCGATCTGCGCCGGGCAGATGATGCTGGACTTCCTCGGCGAAGCATCGGCCGCAAAGGCGATTGAAGAAGCGGTGATCAAGGTCACGCGGGAAAAAATCAAGAGCCTGGCTGCGGGGAAGATGGGGCACTCGACGTCGCAGGTCGGGGACCTGGTGGCCGCCCAAATCGGATAATTTTCCTCCGACTCAAAGCCATTTTTTAAACCACTGGACGGCGGCTTCCCGCGCCTCAGGCGGGAAGTCGTGATCGCCCGCATACCAATGGTACCGCACGCGATCCACCTTCGGGCCATACGCGCGCCGCACCTCCGCATAATTTTCCTCTTCGTTTGGTCGACGCTCGCCTGCAGCTTGACCGACAAGGAGCGGACGTGGCGCGATCAGGGAAGTGAATTCGTAAAAGGTGAGCGGCAGCGGCAACGTGTGATCGAGCACATAAGGACGGAGGGCGGGCATCGATTGGCTGTTGCCGGCGCCTTTTTGGACGGCCCAGTGCATTCCGTGATGCAGGAAGTCTGAGACGGGACCGTTTGCGACGGCGACTTTGATACGCGGCTCCATGGCTGTGGTGAAGATCGTGCTATGCCCACCATAGGAATGACCGACCATGCCGATGCGATCGGAGTCCACGAAGTCCAGCGTCTCCAAATAATCAATCGCGCGCGAAGTGTCCCAAATGTCTTTGCCGTGAATGGACCAATCGGGAAACTCGTTGTAGAAGTCTGTGGTGTCGTATGGGCGTCGGCCTGGCTTAATCCGTTCGCCATCGCGCAGGTAATCCGCTGCGAAGGCGACAAAGCCCGCCTGCACCAAATCGATTGCGAACGATAGATTCGGGTGCGGTGGCGTTCCGGGGGCGCGGCCCGAAAGCCCCACGCAAGTATCTTTGCCCGCGCCACTGGTGGTCCCGTAGAAGCAGATGATTGCGGGAACACGATCTTTCATATTTTTCGGAACCAACATCCATGCCGGCATGCGATCGTTGGGCTGCACTTGGAGCGAGACTTTTCGGCGGAGGTAAGTCCCGCAATTATCTTCGCTGATGATCTTTGGTTCGAGTGGGACTTTGTTGGTGGGAAATGCCCCCAGGATTTCCCGTGCGCCCGCCATGATCGGCTCGCGCGTTCGCGGCGGCGTCGTGAGCGGATGAGCATTCATTTCGCGGAGGCGAACGGGTTTGCCGGGCAACGCCGGTTTGTACTTGGCGCGATTGGTTTCGAAATCGCGCTTAATTTCGCCGGCGGAGAGTTCGCGCGAACAAATCCAGACTTCGCCGATGCGTCCGCCGAGCTGCATCGCGAGCTGTAACGGCTGACCAGCGGCAGTGTCGTTAAACGGCCAGGCTTTCCCGCCGGAGATCGCATGTTCATCCGTATGGACCAGTTCGCCATTGATGTAGAAGCGTTGAAAGCCGTTCGTGTCCTTCGTGAGCACGAGCTGGTTCCAGGCATCAAACGCGACTTCGTTAACAGTCACATGAACAAAAGGCATAGACCCGTTGCCATTGATGGTGCCCATCAGGAACCCACGTTGATCGGTGCCGAGGATGAAATTTACCCACGTATTTGTGGGGCGAAATAAGCGATCGCCAAGCGGGCCAATTTCCGGCACGCCGCGGAACATGAAGTATTGCTCGCCACTGCGACGCGGGAAAAACCAGCCGCCGATGCTCGCCGATTTCGCACCGTCAAGTTGTCGCGAGAATTCCCGTTCGGCATATTGAATCGCCGAGTTGAATTCGAGGGCGCCATCGACCCGGCGCGCGCCGTTGAGCAACTTGAGTCGCGGGTCATCGTGTTCGAAATCCAGATGAAGAATACACGCGAGGGCGAGGATGGGACCGAGTTGAAGCATTAGTGCAGAGCTGGCCGCAAGGGCAAGCGCTCGATCAGTTCGCCTTCGACGCGGTTGAGTTCGTGGAGGCGCTCGTACACCTGTTTCTCCGGAAAATAGCGCAGCGCCATTTTGACAAAGATGTTTCCGTGCTTCGCTTCGGAAGTCCAGAGATCGTGGTAGAACTGCTTCAGTTCCGGATCATGATCAAGCGCATTGCAGATGAGGCGGAAGCGTTCTGCGCCGCGGCATTCGATGATCGACGCGAGCAGAAGGCGGTCGAGAAATCGGCTGATGGGATCGGTTTTGCAAAGGTCCATGAGCCCTTGGATATACGGGTCTTGCTTCATTTCTTTGGCGAGTTGAATGCCGCGTTTGGACATATGCGCGTAGACCTGCTGAAAATGTTCGAGCTCCTCGACACCCGTCTCGATCAACTCGGGAATGATCTCGAGGCGGTCGGGGTATTTGGCGACGAAGCTCATGGCCATCGCTGAGGCCTTCCGTTCGCAATCCGCATGGTCCTGCAGGAACGCCGCGAAATCCGCCATCACCGCCTTCACCCATTCCGGGCGCGTGGCGGCGGTGAGATCGAGTGAAAGTTTCACGCGCAAATATTAACCACGAATGAACACGAATCGACACGAATATAACCTCCCATTAGTGTTCATTCGTGTCCATTCGTGGTTCAAAATTCGCCATCGACGCCTATTTTGATCGCTTTGGATTCTGCGAGCGACAGATAGAACAGCCGCCGCCCGAAGGCCTCGGAATTGTACTGGTCGTGCCCTGTTACGACGAACCGGACTTGGTTGGTGCCGTGAAGTCACTGCGCGCGTGTGGACGTCCACATTGCGAAACGGAAGTCATAGTTGTGATCAACTCGGCCGTAGATGCGCCGGAGGACGTGAAAGAGCGGAACCGGAAAAGTGCTGAGCAGGCGCGGCCGTACGCGCACGTCATTCATTGCCCGGATCTGCCGCCGAAGCACGCCGGGGTTGGCCTCGCGCGCAAGATCGGGATGGATGAGGCGCTCCGGCGATTTAATGGCGAGGGGATCATTGTCAATTTTGATGCGGACTGCCGGTGCGATCCCAATTACCTCCAGGCGATCGAGGAACATTTTCTGGCGCATCCCGAGACGCCGGGCTGCAGCATCTACTTCGAGCATCCGCGCGGTGCTGCGGATCTTTATGAGTTACATCTGCGCTATTATGTGCACGGCCTCCGCTATGCGCGGCATCCATACGCATTCCACACCATTGGCTCGTGCATGGCCGTGCGCTCGCGGGTGTACATGGAGCAGGGTGGGATGAACAAACGAAAGGCTGGGGAAGACTTTTATTTTCTGCAAAAGGTGATCG